>CAWUIW010000099.1:0-11096 GCA_963922515.1 uncultured Rhodobacterales bacterium
TTTGCCGAGGCGGACAGCTTTACCATCGACATGTTCAACCGCATTATGGCCGAACAGGGCATTGCGACCGAGGTGATCGTAAAGGACAGCCAGTCCAACCCCAACCGCGCCGCCGCCGTTGCACAGGAATTGATCGTCGATGACGAGATTGACTTCATGCTGGTCGCGTCCACGCCGGAAACCACGAACCCGGTCGCCACAGTATGCGAAGGCGAAGAAATCCCCGTCATCTCGACCAAGGCCCCGTGGCAGCCGTTCTTCATCGGTCAGCAGGGCAACCCCGGCGATCCGGCGTCCTGGCAACCGTTTGAGTTTGCGTATCACTATTTCTGGGGTCTCGAAGACGTCATCGACGTGTTCACGAACATGTGGAACCAGTTGGACACGAACAAACAGGTGGCCGGTCTGTTCCCCAACGACGCCGATGGCAACGCCTGGGGCGATCCGAACGTGGGCGTGGCTCCCGGTTTTGCCGCAGCTGGCTACGACACGATTGATCCTGGCCGCTACCAGAACCTGACAGATGACTTCAGTGCCCAGATCAACGCGTTTCAGGCAGCCAATGCCGAGATTGTGACAGGTGTGGTGATCCCGCCAGACTTCACCACCTTCCGAAACCAGTCGCTTCAACAGGGTTTCCGGCCAAAGGCGATTACCGTTGCGAAAGCGATCTTGTTCCCGCAGTCGGTCGAAACCTTGGGCGAGGCAGGGCACAATCTCAGCTCCGAAGTTTGGTGGTCAGCATCCCACCCCTTCACATCGTCCATGACCGGTGAAAGCTGTGCTGACCTTGCGGCCAGCTTTACCGAAGCAACCGGGCGTCCCTGGACCCAGCCCATCGGCTTCATCCACTCGCTGTTTGAGATGGCCGCCGATGTCATCAAACGGGCGGACGATCCAACCGACCCGGAGGGCTTGGTCGAGACCATTCGAAGCACAGACCTGAACACAATGGTTGGACGCATTGCATGGGATGGCACCGGTGTTCCGCCGTTCGCGGCGCAAAACGTCTGTAAGACGCCTCTGGTAGGTGGTCAGTGGCGCCGTCAGGAGGATGGATCGTTTGAGTTGGTGGTCGTTGACAACACCACGGCCCCTGAGATCCCGACCGGTGGGACGATGGAAACCCTTGGATAAATGACCAGCAGGGGCGCCGGTTTTGGGGCCCCTGCACAAGAACGGAACGCATATGACCCTTCTGTCCCTTCAAAATGTCTCTAAATCCTTCGGTGCGCTGACGGTCACTGATGACGTGACCTTTGACGTGCCGCAGCGTCAGGCGCTGGGGATCATCGGGCCGAACGGTGCAGGCAAATCGACCCTGTTCAACCTGATCACAGGAAACATCCCATCCGACACGGGCCGGATCGAATTTGACGGGCGCGACGTCACCCGCGTGTCACCGATGGAACGCTGTCTGTCTGGTGTCGGACGATCCTTTCAGATCCCCCAGCCCTTCGGCAACCTGACGGTGTTCGAGAACCTGGTGGTGGCGGCAACCCATGGTCAAGCCACCAACGAGGCAAGCGTTACACAGCGCTGCGCGGACATCCTCGATCAGACGGAGCTTATGGCGGTGGCCAATCAAACAGCCGGATCGCTTAGCCTGCTGCAACGCAAACGCATGGAACTGGCCCGCGCCATGGCTACCAATCCCAAACTGCTGTTATTGGACGAAATTGCAGGCGGTCTGACCGAAGGCGAATGCCAGGCGTTGGTCTCGACAATCAAATCCATCCACGCGGACGGGACCACGATCATATGGATCGAACACGTCCTGCACGCGCTCACGTCGGTGGTCGAAAGACTGTTGGTCCTTGATTTCGGCAAGGTCATCGGCATCGGCTACCCGGACACCATCATGGAGAGCCGCGAGGTCAAGGAAATCTACCTGGGGATCGACATATGACCCTGCTTTCGACGAACAACCTGACGGCCCACTACGGCGACTTCCAAGCCCTCTTTGGCGTCGATCTAACCCTTGAAGAAGGCGAAACAATCGCGATCATCGGGGCCAATGGTGCGGGCAAAACCACCCTGATGCGGGCCATCTCGGGCGTCCTGACCAGCGAGGCTGAAATGGTTACGTTCAATGGCCAGCCCATTGGGACCAAGCCAGCCGATGAGGTCTTGACGCTCGGTGTGTCAATGGTGCCTGAAGGGCGCAAATTGTTTCCTTCTCTTAGCGTCGAAGAGAACTTGCTGATCGGTGCGCACAGACGGGGCAAGGGCGGTTATTGGTCGCTTGAGAGGATTTTCGAACTCTTTCCAATTCTTAAAGAAAAACGGTCCGAACCAGGGACCTCCCTGTCTGGCGGACAGCAACAGATGGTCGCGATCGGCCGCGCTTTGATGTCGAACCCGCGTGTTCTGTTGTGCGACGAAATCAGCCTTGGCCTCGCCCCTGTCGTCATCCGCGACATCTATGCCGCGCTGCCCGAAATCCAGCAAAGCGGTGCATCGGTCATCGTGGTTGAACAGGACATCGGCCAGGCCATGAAGGTCGCTGACCGCGTTTACTGCCTCATGGAAGGCCGCGTAACGCTGACGGGTACGCCCGATGAATTGAGCCGCGATGCCATCCATGACGCTTATTTTGGAGCCTCCGCATGATCTGGATTGATACCATCATTAACGGAATACTGCTGGGCGGTCTCTATGCACTGTTCGCCGCGGGATTGAGCCTGGTTTTCGGGATCATGCGGTTGGTGAACCTGGCGCATGGGGATTTGATCGTGCTTGGGGCCTACCTTATCCTCTTGATCGTCACGACGCTTGGCTTGAACCCTTTTGTTGCCGCTGCCGTGGCGCTGCCGGTCATGTTTGCCTTTGGTTGGGTGTTGCAGCGGGTGGTGCTGAACAGGGTTCTGGGCGACGATATTCTGCCGCCGCTTCTGGTGACGTTCGGTCTGTCCATCGTCTTGCAAAACGTTCTGCTCGAAGGTTTCTCGGCCGATAGCCAGCGGATCGGGGCCGGTGCACTTGAAACGGCGTCCGTTGATGTCGGGCCTGTGACGCTTGGGGTCATGCCTTTGCTGACTTTTGCCTCGGCCATCATCGTCATCATTGCTTTGAACCAGCTGTTTTACCGCACCAGTCTTGGCCGTGCGTTCCGCGCGACGTCGGATGATCCGACCACGGCCAGCCTTATGGGCATCAAGCCGGCAGGTGTGTTCTCCATCGCGACAGGACTTGCCCTCGTCGTCGTGACCATCGCCGCGCTCTACCTCGGGATGCGGGCAAACTTTGATCCGACGATCGGCCCCGCCCGCCTGATCTATTCCTTCGAAGCCGTTATTATCGGCGGTCTGGGTTCGCTTTGGGGCACGCTTGTCGGCGGCATCATCATCGGCGTGGCACAGACTGTCGGTGCGGCGATCAATCCCGAATGGCAGATTTTGGCAGGTCACATCGCGTTTCTTGTGGTGCTGTCGATCAAACCGCGGGGACTTTTCCCCCGTGCTTACGACTAAGGATCAGATCGTGAACCAGGCTGCACAAACCTATTCTGTCTCGACGCGGACCCAAGCCTCGAAGGTCGCCGGCATCGTCGCGATCTTCGCACTCGTGATCCTCGTTGCGGCCCCCTTCTTTGTCAGCCGCAGCGTCATTCAGGACCTCTTCTTCATCCTGACAATGCTGACGCTTGCGCAGTTCTGGAACCTGCTGGCAGGCTATGGGGGGCTGGTAAGCGTTGGACAACAGGCCTTCGTCGGCATCGGGGCCTATGCCCTTTTTGGGTCCGCGATCCTTTGGGGTCTTGATCCCGTGACATCCCTTTTGCTGTGTGGCGTTGCCGGGGCTTTGCTGGCAATCCCGACAGCGTTCTTTGCGTTCCGTCTGCAGGGGGCCTATTTCGCCATCGGCACCTGGGTCGTGGCCGAAGTCGTGCGCCTTCTTGTGGCGCAGTGGAAAAGTGTCGGCGGTGGCACCGGCACCTCCCTGCCCCGTGACGCGCGGGATTTTCTGGGGGTCGAAACGGTCGAAGCGCTGCTGGATGTGCGCGCAAGTGCTGCCCGTGATATCGTAACCTACTGGTTGGCCCTTGTTCTTGCGGTGCTTACCATCGGTGGCATCTACTGGCTGTTGCGCACGAAACGAGGCCTTGCTTTGGCGGCTGTGCGCGACAATATCGAGGCCGCAAAAGCCGTCGGCGTCGATGCCGTTCGCCTGAAATGGCAGGTGTTCGTAACGGCCGGATTTGGCACCGCGATCACGGGCGCGCTGATCTACCTTCAAAAAGGCCGGATCAGCCCGGACGCGGCGTTTTCGGTCACCGACTGGACGGCATATGTCATCTTCATCGTCGTGATCGGCGGAATTGGTACGATCGAAGGCCCGATCATCGGCGTCCTGGTGTTCTTTGCACTACAAAGCCTGCTTGCGGACTTCGGAAGCTGGTACCTGATGATCCTTGGTACGCTTGGCATTGTCATCATGCTTTTTGCGCCGCGAGGTCTCTGGGGCCTGATTTCGGACAAGACAGGATTGCAGCTTTTCCCGATCCAAAGGCGGCTCATCCTCAAATAGTGTCATAATCCTAAGGGAGGGGGACGAAATGACGGACAAACCCGATATGGAAACCGACGTTCTTATCATCGGTACGGGGCCCGCCGGGTCTGCCAGCGCGGCCCTCTTGTCGACTTATGGCATCAGCAACATCGCCATCAACCGGTACAGCTGGCTTGCCAATACACCGCGCGCCCATATTACCAACCAACGCACGATGGAGGTGCTGCGGGATCTGGGGCGGGAGGTTGAGGACGAGGCCTACCTCCACGCCACAGAACAGGACCTGATGGGCGAAAACGTATTTTGTGAAAGCCTGGCCGGCGAGGAAATCGGTCGCATGAAAAGCTGGGGCACACACCCGATGTCCAAGGCGGAACATCTGCTCTCCTCGCCCACCTTCATGAACGATCTGCCTCAGACCTTCATGGAACCCCTACTGTTCAAGGCCGCCTGTTCGCGCGGCACCAAGGCACGGATGAGCACCGAATACATCAGCCATGTGCAGGATGCCGATGGGGTCACGGCAAAGGTCAAGGACCGAATGACAGGACAAACCCTGGCGATACGGGCCAAATACATGATTGGCGCGGACGGGGGTAATTCGTTGGTGGCCGAAAACGAAAACCTGCCGATTGAAGGCCAGATGGGTGTCGGCGGGTCGATGAACATCCTGTTCAAGGCCGACCTTAGCAAATACGTGGCCCACAGGCCGTCGGTTCTTTACTGGGTTATGCAGCCGGGTGCCAATGTTGGTGGCATTGGCATGGGTCTGGTTCGGATGATCCGGCCGTGGAACGAATGGCTCATCGTCTGGGGCTACGACATCAACGAACCGGCCCCTGACGTCACGCCGGAATACGCGACCGAAGTCGCCCGTCAGCTTGTCGGCGACCCCGAACTCGACATTGAACTGCTCAGCGCAAACACCTGGACAGTGAACAATGCCTATGCCACGCAGATGCAGAACGGCCGCGTCTTCATTATGGGCGACGCCGCGCATCGGCATCCCCCTTCAAACGGGCTTGGGTCCAACACCTCTATTCAGGATGCGTTCAATCTTGCGTGGAAGCTGGCCGCTGTTCTGAAACGGCAGGCAGGTGAGGACCTGTTGGACAGCTACACCCGGGAACGTGCGCCGGTCGCCAGGCAAATCGTCACCCGCGCGAACCAATCCATCGGTGAATTTGGCCCGATCTTCGAGGCCCTCGGCCTGACGGGGTCAGTGGACCCTGTGAAAATGCAGGCGAACATGGACGCACGCACGGATGCGACACCCGAGGCGGAACGCCAACGGCAGGCGCTTCGTGACGCGATCGCGTTTAAGAAATACGAATTCGATTGCCACGGCGTGGAAATGAACCAGCGGTATGTTTCGAACGCCATCGTCAGCGACGGGCAGCTTGAACCCGCTTTCGCCATGGACGAGGAATTGCACTACCACCCGACAACCTGGCCAGGGGCCCGCCTGCCTCACGTGTGGGTCTTCACGCCAGACGGCGACAAGCTGTCCAGCCTCGATCTGACCGGCCATGGGCAGTTCACGATTTTGACCGGCATCGGTGGTGAACCCTGGCTGGATGCCGCCAACTCTGTCACAGCCTCGCTTGGTGTGCCGATCAAGACCTGCCTGATTGGCCCCCGCCGCGCCATTCAGGATCATACGGGAGATTGGGCACGGGCCAGTGAAATCTCCGATAGCGGGTGCATCCTCGTGCGGCCCGATCACCACGTCGCATGGCGTACAGAAAAGCTGGCCGATGACCCCGAAGCCGAACTGCGCAGGGTCTTTGGTCTGATCCTGGGCAAACCCGCCACGTCCAAGCGGAAAGGTTGAGGAAATGACAGCAACAGAACAAGGCTATTTCACCGAAGAGGATTCGGCCGACGTTGTCGTAGGCCGAAATACAAACGCAAAGGATCCGCGTTTGGCCAAAGTGATGGAAGCGATCATCCGGCATCTTCATGCCGCTGTGAAAGAGGTCGAACCCACGCAGGAAGAATGGTTCAAGGCCATTATGTTTCTGACCGAAACCGGCCACAAATGCGATGACTGGCGGCAGGAATTCATCCTGCTGTCGGATGTGCTGGGCGTTTCGATGCTGGTCGATGCGATCAACAACCGCAAACCATCAGGCGCGTCGGAAAGCACCGTCTTGGGGCCTTTCCACGTCGCAGACGCGCCGGAACGCCCAATGGGAGACAACATCTGCCTTGATGGCAAAGGCGACCCGATGCTGGTGCAGGGCCGAATCCTCGACACTGATGGCAACCCGATTGAGAACGCCAAGATTGATGTTTGGCAAACCAACGACGACGGCTTTTACGACGTCCAGCAAAAGGGCATCCAGCCGGATTTCAACTTCCGTGGTGTCTTTCGCACAGGCGCAGACGGAAAGTACTGGTTCTGGGGCGCGCGGCCCAAATCCTATCCCATTCCCGATGACGGGCCCGTCGGCAAGCTGCTGTCCCAGCTCGGGCGGCATCCCTACCGGCCCGCCCATCTGCACTACATCGTCGAAGCAGACGGGTACGAGACATTGGTGACGCATATTTTCGACCCCGATGATCCCTATATCCATTCCGACGCCGTCTTTGGGGTCAAGGAGGCCCTTATGGCGGACTTTGTGGAAATCACCGACCCGGACAGACAAGCCCCACAATCAAAGGGACGGCCCAACTACGAGGTCACGCATGACTTCATCCTCGTATCAAGTTGAACTTGTTTGACCGGATTGGAAACGGGCGGTGGGATCGCCGCCCGCTGCAATAGTCAAAGTGTCAGGCGTCGCCGGCCGGCACATAGTCAAATCGGCTGAACCTCGCCTCGCGCCCCATGCCGCTGGTGTCGATGCAATGCATCCCAACGAAGGCCCCGGTGAAAGACCCGTGTTCGCCGCGCCCGCCCTCGTCTGAAATGAGGCTGGCGTCCAGCACCTCGCCGATCGTCTGCCATTGGGCATCTGCCTGTGCTTTCCACAAGAACCGTTGCGTCGCGCGGTCAACCTCAACCCTCAGATCAATTGGACCATCCGGAACGGGAACGATCGTCGACGGCCAAGTCAGTGCGCCGTCCGGGTGGTCGCCTGCGCAGGAAACGACGCGCAAGGCCAGTTTGCCGTCTTCCAACGACAGCACCAATCCATGGAATTTGAACCGGTTGTAGTACGTAAAGAGGCCTGCCGCTTGCTGATATGTTTCCGGATCAAACGTCAGCGTGGTTTCTGCGTCGTAGGACAGGTCTTCCTGTCGCCGCGCCAGAAACGATTGTTCGAACCAGGACCCCCAGCTTTCCCGACCTGTCAGGACTGCGGCACCCTTTTCAATCCGGAACAGCCGTTCGGGATAGGGCGTGCGCAACCATTGAAATTCCGTCGGCAGCGCGCCGTCCGCGAAGTCGCGGCGGATGGCAGTCCTCGGTTTCCGTTCGATAGTGGCATTCCGCGGTGCAGGCACCTCTGTCCTCAGCAGCTGCCCACCGTCTTCCAAGTAAAGCCAATCGTCTTTCCAGACACAACGTTCGATCCCGGTTTCCCGTCCAAGGGGACAAAACCGCCCCGTCCCGTCCGGTCCGGCAATGGGCCGACCCATCAGGAATGTGTGATAAACCTCTCCATCGGGGGTTTCGACCATCTGGCCATGCCCGCTGCGCTGGATCGGATGATCCGGCGCATGGGCCGTGGTGATGACATGTTTATCAGGGTGGTCATCGTAAGGGCCTTCGATTGACGTCGCACGTGCGAGGGTCACGGCGTGGTCATATCCCGTCCCACCTTCGGCCGTGGTCAGGTAGTAATAGCCGTTTCGCTTGAACAGATGTGGCGCTTCGGTCAGGCCCCGTTCCGTCCCCATGTAGATGTTGGTCACGGGCCCGATCAGACCGTTTTCTGGGGACCATTCCTGCAACAGGATCCCATCGAAACTATCATTTGCTGGATTGCCACCGGTACCTGATCCGCGATGGTTCAATTGCATGTTCACGAACCATCTGCGGCCGTCATCGTCATGGAACAGGGATGGATCAAACCCGGAAGAATTCACGTACCACGGTGCAGTCCATTCGCCGTCTATGGTATCGCAGGTCGTAATGTAGTTGTGGGCATCCTTGAATGCCCCGTCGAACCGTTTGACGTCTGTATAGACCAGCCAGAGTTTTCCATTCGCGAAAGACAGACACGGGGCCCAAACCCCGCAGCTGTCCGGATTACCACGCATATCCAGCAGATCTGCCCGGTTCAGGGGTCTGGATGCCAGCTCCCAGTTTACCAGATCATTCGATCTGTGAATTTCGACCCCCGGATACCATTCGAACGTCGAAACCGCGACATAATAGGTGTCATCCACCCGGCAAATCGACGGATCGGGGCGAAACCCGGGAAGAATTGGGTTCTTAATCATCTTCTTGCAAATCCCTGCCTTGATCGAAGCGGACCCACGGGTCCTCGGCGCACCTCACCCCATGCGCCGGGCAAAGACAAGTACAACAGCAGGAATGAACGGTGTAAAAACGCCACCCGAAGGTGCGCGCTGTTTTTGATCCGCAGAATTGGCGCGAAATTCCGAAATTGGGCTTCGTCCACCGACCAGGTGATAGACAGTGCTTCGGTGAATTCGAATAGACCATCCAGACCGACCCCATGCGCAGCGACAAATCAAGGTCGAGAACAAGCGCGGCCGTCATTAACAGGTTTAAGATCGAAATCGCGTTGCCTTTCGTTGTGCAACGGCCCCATGTCCGACATTTCATCCAACCCGTGTCCGGTCGTCCAAGCGCCAGGAAAATCAGTCAGCTTTCCGACCAATTCCTCAAATCGCGATATATTGACGTAGACTCGCTTGAGACCGATACAAGTCTGCCCTGTATTGTTGAAACCGGCCTATGGCGGCCATGCCTGTTCAGCGGCGTTGATCGCCGCGCTGATTCCAGCGGCATCGGTCATGGAAATCTGCCCGACGACTTCATGCGGTTTCGCCGGATCAAGAATGTCGATCGGTTCGCCTTTCAGGCGCTTCCCACGTCAAGAAGATCAACGACTTTCGCTAAAATGCCCTGATGGCTGTCGCGTTGGTGATTTTGGAAAACGCGTCTTTCATACCGCACATCTTTAGTACTTGCGGTCGCAACCAACGTGAAACACCGAAGTTCCAATGCCAGCGCAAGGTTTGATAGACTCTCCTTTAACAGATCCGCCACATTCGATACCGCCCCTGCCCGGTTACTTCGCGGATCAAACCGGCCGCCTCCATCCACGCAAGATTGCGCTGAACGGCGGCGCGGCTGGCTCCGGTCGTCGCCTCAGCCATTGGGGCAGAGACCAAGGGCCACTCAGAGAAAGTGCTTCGCAAGGCAAGCGGCGTACGGCCGGACAATTGCGCCATGACATTTTCTGCGCGACCCACCCACGCTTCAATATCATCAAGTGTTCGCATCGCCGTTAGAATTGCGCTGTTCATCCCATCCAGCCAGCGGGCTAAACGTTCGGGCGGCAAGCCCGAAACACGCAGCCCCCCTGCCCCGCCCATAGCTACCGGTGCGAATATGGCGCCGCGTCCATCGCTGGCCGCGATCCTGGACGCGGTGACGGCGGCTTCCATCTGGTCGCCGTGCGGTCCGAGGCCGGCCAGGCTCCAGAGATGAAAGCCCATGCAAGCCCGCGTAATCGGGTGGAGCACGGCTGCGGCTTCCATGACGTCCAGCCATCCGCCCGCGCGATCCTCAAGCCGGTCATCCAGAGCACCCAAGCGTCCAGCAACCCGTGCCAGTCGCGCAGCGTGAACGCCTTCTGCCTTTGCCCAGTCTTCGATGACAGCAGTGTCGGGCGGTTCCGCCCGTGGCCCGGGAGGAAAATTATCCGGTTTTTCCTCGAGTGGCCCAGGCAGAAACCAGAGATCCTCGTCGTGAACCTCTTCATCCTCCTCGATCGTGATGAGGGGGTTGTCGTAATCATCATTCAAAGTAGAAGCTTGTGTCTTCATGTGCGCAAAATACTGTGCTTTTGCACATTACCCAAGTGATTTTGTGGCGGTTGCCTTCGCTCTTTATATTGTATGCGCGCGCGACTGCCGGTGAAACCTCTCAGATCACGCTCAGCGCACGGAAACCAAGGGTTTTCGGACGAGCGCGACGAGAGAGCGCTTACTTGCATTCGTTTACAAACGGTCGTTTAGTAGCGATACCCTAAATTGCAAACGGCCCGATTTCATGCCCCTCATAGGCTACGCGCGCGTCTCCACAGAGGATCAGACCCCCCTGCCCCAGTCTGAGGCCCTGCAAACTGCGGGTTGCGTCGAAATCTTCGAAGAGCACGCCTCGGGCGGCAATCGCGCGCGACCGGTGCTGGCACGCGTGCTCGAACGCGTCCAGAGCGGTGATACGCTGGTCGTTGTGCGGATCGACCGTCTTGCGCGATCTCTGTCGCACCTGCTGGAGGTGATCGAACGTCTGGAGGCCAAGGGAGCTTTCTTCCGCTCCCTGCAGGACCCCATCGACACCGATTCCCCGCAGGGCAAGTTCACATTGCAGGTTCTGGGCGCCGCGGCCGAGTTCGAGCGCGCGCTGATACGTGAGCGCACAAAGGCCGGGCTTG
>CAWUIW010000100.1:0-11077 GCA_963922515.1 uncultured Rhodobacterales bacterium
GCCATTCTTGCCATATACTCTGTGTTCCCTGCCTATGCGCTACTATACTTCGCTGAATCCGGTGCGGCAGGCAATCGCCGGTCATGGTCGCGGTGTTCAGGCTTATGGCAGATTTGGCTTTTGCCGCATAAACCAATTGCTGCTGTGTATTGCAGCACCATCATGCGCAACTGCTTATCGATTGAGCGCTTTTGCCCTCATAAACCAAGTGTGTTCATCATGAGCTTGAGAAGTCGATCCGGCCGACTTCTGCTACAGCATCAACATTTCGAGGAAGACAAGATGAACAGAGCTACTGCATTCTCTGCCGCCGTGCTTGGCTTGGCCTGTGCAGGCCAGTCCGGTTTCGCGCAAGATTTGACGCCCATCACGTTTGGGACCAACTGGGTTGCGCAGGCTGAACATGGCGGGTTCTACCAGTCCGTCGCCGACGGTACATATGCTGCCTGCGGTCTGGATGTGACAATTTTGCCGGGCGGTCCTCAAGTGAACAACCAGGCCCTGATGCTGGCAGGTCGGATCGATTTCTATATGGGCGGGCATCTTGATGCGTACTTTGCCGTTCAGGAAGGGCTGCCAATCGTCAATGTGATGGCGTCGTTTCAGAAGGATCCGCAGGTGATCATGTCGCATCCGGGCAAGGTCGACAGCTTCGAGGCGCTCAAGGATTTGACCATGATCGTCCAAGATGCCGCGACCTACTACGAGTGGATGAAGGCCGCCTACGGGTTCAATGACGAACAACGCCAACCCTACACCTTCAATTCGGCTCCTTTCATCGTGAATGAAGAGAGCGCGCAGCAAGGCTACTTGTCGTCTGAACCCTATGCCATTGCCAAGGAAACTGGATGGTCGCCAGATGTTTGGTTGATCGCTGATGCGGGGTATAATGCGTATTCAACAACCATCCAGACGCGCCAAGAAATCATCGACGAACAGCCAGACGTCGTGACGTGCTTTGTCGAAAGCTCAATCCTTGGGTGGTACAATTACATCTACGGTGACAATGCGGCGGCCGACGCCCTGATCCTGACCGACAATCCGGACATGACGCAAGACAAGATCGAGTTTGCCATCGAAGCGATGATCGCCAATGGGATTGTCGACAGTGGCGACACTCTGGAACTTGGCGTAGGGGCGATGACCGACGCGCGGTCGGAATCCTTCTACAACGACATGGTAGCCGCTGGTGTTTTGCCCGAAGGTCTGGACTTTGCAAAAGCGTATGATCTGTCCTTCATCAACAAAGGCCTCGGCCTAGACCTGCGTCCGGAGTAAGGTCGACGGATGAGCACCGCAGCGTTGCAAGAGCGCGCGCCGATCCTGCACATGCGCGAGGTCGACAAGACCTTTAACGGGCAAGTGCAGGCACTGCGCCGAATGTCTCTACAAGTCAATCAGGGGGATTTCATCTCTCTGCTTGGTCCGTCTGGCTGCGGCAAGTCCACGGCGCTGCGCCTCATCGCAGGCTTGATGCCGCCAACGCTTGGGCGCATCGAATGGGAAGGCGGTCAAGGCGCGGATGATCTGGGCGTTGTGTTCCAAGAGCCCACTCTGATGCCCTGGGCAACGGTTGCCAGCAACGTCTGGCTGCCGTTCCGGCTGCGTGGTAAGACATTTCGTTCCGTCGAAGACAAAATTGTCGAAGCTCTGACGCTTGTCGGGCTTGAGTCTTTTCAAGACAGCTATCCGCGAGAGCTGTCGGGCGGCATGAAGATGCGGGTTTCCATTGCCCGCGCGCTGGTCACGAAGCCACGCTTGATCCTGATGGATGAACCCTTTGCGTCACTTGATGAAATCACGCGGCAAAAACTGAACGACGACCTTCTTTCGCTAAAAGAGAAAATCGGGGCGACGGTGATTTTTGTGACGCATTCTGTCTTTGAAAGCGTGTTCCTGTCTGATCGGATCGTTGTGATGGCTGCGCGCCCCGGGCGCGTGGTCCAGGAGATTACGGTGGACGCCCCATATCCTCGTGGGATCGCCTGGCGCACGGCCCCGCGCTATGGTGAGATTGCGCGCGCCGCTTCGGATGCGTTGCAAGGCACATTGTCTCACAAGGAGGCCGCGGAATGACCGCGACTGAAAACGTATCAGGCGACGCGCGTGCGCAAACCGCGTCCGGCCCATTGTTTGATGCTGACGAAGAACGCCGCGCGCGGCGCCGGCGCATCGAAAACATAGCCAAATACGTGGTGCCAATGGTCGTGATGGCGATTGCGATATGGTATTGGGATCGGCTGGTCGTCTGGAACGATATAAAACCCTACATCTTGCCGCGTCCCGGCCTCGTTGTGACAACACTGATCGAGGATTGGGGTACGCTTTCGCAATCGCTTCTTGTCACGCTTCAGATCACTGGTATGGCGCTGGGCGTTGCGGTGATCGGTGGGGTAGGGCTTGCAATTCTGTTTTCGCTGTCGCGTTTTGCCGAGATGTCGTTTTCCCCTTTTGCCGTGATCTTGCAGGTGACGCCGATTGTTTCGATCGCCCCGTTGATCTTCATCTACATCGAAAGCCGCATGATCGGGCTTTTGCTGTGTGCGTGGATTGTCGCGTTCTTTCCGATACTGGCGAACACGACGCTTGGTTTGAAGTCGGCAGATCATAACCTCAGCGATCTCATGACCATATATCGGGCCAATCGGTGGCAGCGGTTGCGGTATTTGCAACTGCCGTCCGCGTTGCCTTTCTTTCTGGGCGGATTGAAAATTGCCGGGGGGTTGGCGTTGATCGGCGCCGTCGTGGCAGAATATGTCGCCGGCACGGGCGGGATCGGGTCGGGCCTGGCTTTCCGGATATTGGAGGCGGGGTATCGTTTGCAAATCCCCCGCATGTTTGCCGCGCTGATCCTGATCGCCATAACAGGTGTGATAATTTACGCAACGACGTCGCTGATCGCACATTTGGCGTTGCGCAAATGGCATGAATCGGCGCTCAAGCGCGAATGACCATGGATTTCGTCCAACTACCTGATGCGCAGACTTTCCGGCTGACCAACATCTCGGTGCCCGGGCATTTGCTTGGTCGATCAGAAAGCTTGGTAAGAACATCCCTGACGCTGGCAGGCGATACGATTGTCGCTGATGATCCGGATGCGACGATGCAGCAGGACATGGCTGGTGCCATAGTATTCCCGTGCTTTGTCGACATGCACACGCATCTGGACAAGGCGCAAATCTGGGCACGCACGCCCAACCCCGACGGGTCATTCGAAGGGGCGTTGCATGCGGTCAATTCCGACAAACCCGGTCGATGGGATCGCGCCGACCTGATGCCGCGTATGTCCTTTGCCCTACGATCGGCTTTTGCACATGGAACACGGTTCATTAGGACCCACCTCGACTACTTCGGTGACTTAGGCGATGCCGAACAATCTTGGCCGGTTTTTGCCGAGTTGCAGGAAAACTGGTCCGGTCGGATCGATCTGCAGGCTGCGGTCTTGACAGGGTGCGACTTGGGCGCGGAGCCCGCCGCTGTGGCGCGATGTGCCGACCTTGTCGCCGCGTATGGCGGGATCCTCGGCACCGTCACGTACAATGAACCGGGCGTGCGGGACTGGGTGCGTGCGTTCTTCGAAGCGGCAATGGCGCGGGACCTGCCGCTGGACTTTCATGTCGATGAAACGCTGGATCCTGCATCGAATACTCTCAGAACTGTTGCAGAGTTGGCGCTTGAGACGGGATTTGGACGCAAGATCACGGTTGGCCATCTATGCTCGCTGTCTACGATGCCGGAGAAAGATGCGCTCGAGACGTTGGACTTGGTGGCCGAGGCCGGTTTGGATGTGGTCAGTCTGCCAATGTGTAACCTATATCTGCAGGATCGACACAGCGGCCGCACACCGCGGTATCGTGGGATCACTTTGGTGCATGAAATGAAGGCCCGCGGTATCAATGTCAGTTTTGCCTCTGACAATACCCATGACCCGTTTTACGCCTATGGCGACATGGATATGGTCGAAGTGATGCGCGAAGCAACGCGCATCGGACATCTTGATCATTCCGATGCAGATTGGGTTCGGGCGTTTCTTTCGAATCCAGCCAAGGCTTGCGATTTTGAAACACCTGTCCTTTTGCCCGGTGCTCCGGCAGACTTGGTGATCTGCAAAGCCCGCACTTGGACCGAGCTGCTGGCCCGGCCGCAGGCCGACCGAATTGTTTTGCGACAGGGACGCGCGATTGATCGCACATTGCCTGACTTTGCCGAACTCGATGATTTGATGGAGCCATTATGAGCATCGAAGCCGCTATTCAAACCCTAACGGACAAGGGTATCGAAATTGATGTGAACCCACCCAGCGTGAAGGCCAAAAGCCGAGACTTCTTTTGGTATTCGCCGGTGCTGAAAGATCGACTGGACCATGTCGTGGCTGATTTCGTCGCGACCCCAAAGTCGGAAGCAGAAGTCATTGAGGTTCTCAAGGTCTGTTACGCCGAAGACGTACCGGTCACCACGCGGGGGAAGGGAACAGGCAATTATGGCCAAGCCATGCCGCTGGCTGGCGGTTGCGTGCTGCATCTCACCAAGATGGACGCCGTGAAAGAGATCCACCCGGGCCGGGTGATTTGCGAGCCCGGGGTCTTGCTGAAAGACCTAGATGCCGCCTGTAACGAAACCGGACAGGAAATCCGAATGTTTTCTTCCACTTGGGCGACAGCCAGCATAGGTGGGTTCATCGCCGGCGGGTCCGGTGGTGTGGGGTCCGTTCGCTGGGGATCGTTGCGCGATCCGGGCAATATCATTCGCCTACGCGTCGTTTCTATGGAAGCAGAGCCCCGAACATTCGAAATCACCGGCCATGACCTGCACCGCGTCAGTCACGCCTATGGGACAAACGGGATAATCACCGAAATCGAAATGCCGCTTGCACCCGCGTATGATTGGATTGGGATTTTTGTGGCATTTTCCGATTTCAACGAGGCGTTGCAGTACAGCTATGATCTTGCGTCATGCGACGGCTTGCTGATCAAGCTCGCAACCGTTTTTGAAGCGCCGATTACAAAAGACTACTTTCAGCGTGTTGCGCCGCACGTGGACGAAGGGGATGCGGTGGTTGCGTTGATGGTTGCTCCGCACGCCATGTCGGCCTGGGAAACATTTACGTCTGACTATGCCGGAGCGCGACCGATTTACGTTCAGGGCCAAACGGAATGGCCGCGCGATCCCGGTCTGGTTTTTGAATACGGGTGGAACCACACCACCTTGCGCGCGCTCAAGGTCGATCCTTCGATCACTTACTTGCAGATTGCCTATGGCGTAGATGACCCGATTGAACTTGCCAAGGCCGTTCGGGAGAAACTCAGCCCCGAAGTTTTACAGCATATCGAGGTCACGCGGGTGAATGGGCGCGTGGCGATGGGCGGTCTGACCCTTGTGAAGTTCTCCACGGAAGAACGGCTAGATGAAATCGTTGCGATCCACGAGGAAATGGGTGCAGCCAATTTCAACCCGCATCGCTACACCTTGGAAGAAGGCGGGCGGCAAACGGTGGATCAACGACAGCTCGAATTCAAACGCGAAGCTGACCCGAAAGGCCTTTTGAATCCGGGAAAAATGATTGCCTGGGACGATCCGGATTGGGGCTACGACCGCATGTATGCCTGGCCCGGCCTGCAACCGAAGACAGCGGCGGAATAGATGCCGCGCGCGCTTGTGGTCTTTGCGCATCCGGTTCCCGAAAGCCTGAATGCTGCGGCGCACGACATTGTGGTCGAAACGTTGCGCGCAAACGGTTGGGAGGTGGATGATTGTGACCTTTACAAAGAGGCATTCGATCCGGTTTTGACCACCGAGGAAAGGCGCAATTACCACGACACCTCGATCAATTGCGCACCGGTTCAGGGTTATGTGGATCGGCTGCGTGCGGCCGATGCTCTGGTTCTATGTTTTCCTGTTTGGAACTTTGGCTACCCTGCCATTTTGAAAGGGTACTTTGATCGGGTCATGTTGCCGGGTGTCACGTTCCAGCTGAAGGATGGCAAACTGACCCCCAGTTTGAATAACATTCGAAAACTTGCCGCTGTGACGACGTATGGCTCAACGCCGTGGCGCGCGTATCTGGCCGGTGATCCGCCCAAACGCCTGTTCAAGCGTTCGGTTTGGGGCACATTGCGACCTGACAAGATGCGCTATGTTGCCCAATATGACATGAACAACATCACACCAGCGCAATGCGCGGCTTTTTTGACCCGCGTTCAACAGGAAATGGAGGCATTCTAGCGTGCGGGCCCTGGTCATTTACTGCCATCCGAAAGAAGGTTCGTTCACTTCGGCAGTGCGGGACACCGTGTTGGACAGGTTGGCCGCGGCTGGCGTCGACGTGCGTTTGCGCGATCTTTACGCGTCCGGCTTTCAGCCAGTTTTGACGTCGCAAGAGCTTGGCGACTACCTGGATTGTCCCGGCAACCGTTTGCCGGTCGAGAGCTATGTTCAGGATGTCGAATGGTGCGACACGCTCATATTCATCTACCCCACATGGTGGTACGGGCTGCCAGCCATGCTTAAAGGGTGGTTGGACCGGGTGTTGTTGCCCGATGTCGCATTTGTCATGCCGCAATCTGAAGGGGACAACATCAAACCAGGGCTGACACATATCACGCGGTTGGGCGTTTTCACCACTTGTGGTGCCAGTTGGTGGCTCACGCGACTGATTGGGGCACCCGGCAAGCGCATGTTGTTGCGCGGCGTGGGATTGCTGTTGGCCCCGCGCGCAAAAAAGGCATTTGCCGCGCACTACCTGATGGACAGTGCCAAGCGCTCCGAATTGGAAGCGCATCTGCGAAAAGTCGCGGCAAAGACAGATGCCTTGATCGGCGCGACACCGCGACCGCAACTGGGGGGAGCGCCGGCGCAATGAAAAGATACTGGATCGACTATTCTGCCACCGATCTTCGCATTGACCCGGATCGCACGATAGCCATTCTGCCGACTGCGGCCGTCGAACAACATGGCCCGCACCTGCCGGTTGGCGTTGACACAGTCATCAATCAAGGCCTGTGCGACCAGCTAGCTGAAACTTGCCCTGATGATTTGGATATTCGCCTTTTGCCGGTTCAAGCCGTGGGTAAGTCTAACGAGCATCTTTGGGCGGCTGGAACGTTGACACTTAGCGCCGAAACAGCACTTAAGGCGTGGACTGAAATCGGAATGTCGGTTGCACGCGCGGGTGTGCGCAAGATGCTGATCCTGAACTCCCACGGGGGCAACACGGATCTTGTTTCGATTGTCGCGCGCGAATTGCGCGTCAGGGCCGGATTGTACTGCGTTCGGATGGGCTGGGGGGCAGGCGGCACACCTGACGGGGTATTCAGTGCTCAGGAAGCGGCACAAGGCATTCACGGCGGTGACAATGAAACCTCGCTGATGCTGCATTTTCGGCCTGACACGGTGGACATGTCCAAGGCGCAGGACTTTCGCTGGTCGCATGGGGCGGATGAGATTGCGCCGATCGGTTCGATTGCGCATGGATGGATCGCTTCCGATGTGAACCCGCATGGTGTCGCGGGCGAGGCACATCTTGCAACGGCTGAAAAGGGTCGGCAAACAGCCGACCACTATGTCGCCTCGGTCTTGGAGGTAATCCGAAAGATGGTCGATCAGAACGTCGACACGTTTGCCCCTGTCAAAGATCCGTTCCCGATCGGATAGGTGCCGTCGACAGTTGACCGGGCAAATTATGCGGTGTGGTTCCGGACAAATGCGCCATGTGCCATGCCAGCACCTGATTTGAGCTGAGCACGGGTCGCCCAAGCCTTGCCTCAAGATCGGGCAAGACTTCGAAAGTCTGCAGATTGGTGCACGACAGAAAAACGCCGTCGACATCATCGCGACGGCCCAGATGGACGGCAGCGTCCGCGATTGACGCCGGATCAATACGGGCCACTTTCGCCTCGGTTGCTTCGCCGAAACTGACGGTATCCGGCACCATCAGGCCTGCTGCCTCGAACATGTGTCGGATCGGCGCGGCAACGGATGCGATGTAGGGTGATACAATACCAATACGTTCCAGTCCCAGTGCACGACACGCCGAAAGCGCTGCAGTGAGTGGATCCGTAGCCTGACGCGTCCGAGCCGCGCGCTGAAGCATGGCATGCACGCGCCCAGGACCGATCAACGTGGTTGCAGAGGTACATGCATAGCCCACAACATCGAACGCAACCGCTGGTGGCAGCAATGCCGTGGCCGCGGGCAAGGCATGTTCCATGTCGGCAATGGTATCCGTGGTCAGATCGGCGCCAGACGGTATGCGGGTGACGTAAAGCCGCGCGTCTTCCGGGCGAAAGACGGCTCTAAAGTCCCCCTCGATGGTCTCATCCACCTGTAGTACGACCAATCCGATAGCCGGGGTGCTTGGATCGCGAAGCGTGTAAGGAAACGTGGTCATACCGTCAGCTCCGGCAGAATGCGCGGGGCACGCACTGACAAGAGCTCTGGGCCGCTCGAACGCAACACAAGGTTTTCTTCGTGCACCAACAAATGTGAGTCTGACACAACGGCCGATGGCTCAAGTGTCAGCACCATGCCCTCGCGCAATTCGGTGGTGTCCAGCGGCGTGAATGACGGCCATTCGGTCAGTGTTATCCCAAGCCCGTGGCCGAACCGGCCTGCACAGGGCGTGACACCGTGCTTCCGCAGTGCTTGGTCGATGGCAGCATGGACATCCGCCGCGGTCCAACCGGGCCGGACCGTCATAAGCGCGGTTTCCGTGGCGTCCCAAAGCGCTTCGTGCACGCGCATCGTATCCGAAGGTGGGGGCCCGACCGAAAAGTTCCGGTTGTAATCGCAAAAGTAGCCGTCCCGCACGGCACCGGTGTCCAGCATAAGCACGTCACCCTTGGACAGTCGTTGGTCGCCTGCGGGTGAAATGACGTCGCCGTATCCGCCTTGGCCCGCACCCCCGGCGACATAGGACACCCAATCTGCGCCCGCTGCCAGCAGCTCGATCTGAAAGCTGCGGAACACCTCGGCAAGCGGAGCGCCCGCTTTTGCAAAGGCGTTGATTTGGCCAAAAGCGCGGTCGGCCAGATCGCAACATTCCCTTATCTTTGCAACTTCCGCATCAGATTTGACCTCGCGCACGCGTTGCACAATGGCGGTCGCATCCACGAATGCGCGCGGCAATAGACGGGTCTTCAGCTTTGCGTAATCGGCCAATGGCATGCGGAGCTGTGTTTCCAGCCCCATCGGAAGCCCCACGCGGCCTGTCGGTGGGGTCAGGTCGCCCACAATACTGCCCAGAAGACCGATGCCGTCATCCCGCGGATCTGGGGCGTCCCATGTTCGGATGGTGCGAACCCATGTCTTTTGCATCAGCTCTGTGCCAATAGATGGAATGACGGCCACAGGGTCGCCGACCGCTGGCACAACGACGAACCAAGGTCGCGCCGGGCTTTCCCAAAACCGGGTCAGAAAACCCGTGACATAGAAAACGTCTGCGGCGGTGGTCAGCAACAGCGCGTCGATGCTGTCTGCCGCCATCAGATCCTGAAGCGCGGCGATCCGGCGTTTGTATTCCAAGACTGGAAAAACAAGCGACGGTTCATCCATCCTCTGATCCTTCGCTCAATATGGTTAAAACCCTCGCATCAAAGCCAAGTTCAAGACCACTTAGCACAATGGCCAGTCCGGCTCCGCCAGAAGGTGTGGTGATCAATCCATGCTCTGCAAGTTGCGCGACGCCTTGCTCTGCTTCTGTCTCGGTGAGCGTGGCAAACACATCTGCGTCGCGCGAGAGTGATTGCAGGGCGATCAATGAGGGCGTCTTGCAATCCAGGCGGCCCATCGACGATGCGGGTCCGTTGGTCGTAACAGCATGACCGGTGCGAACGCTTTCGATCAAGGCTGGAGCGACTTCGGGTTCCACCACAATGATCGTCAGCCGCTCACCCCAAACGGCGCGGGCATGGGCCGCAACCGCTGCAGCCATACCCCCGACGCCAGCCTGCACGATCAAATGGGTTGGCGGTTCCACCAGTTGCATCTGCGCCTCGGACGCCATTTGAAGGTACCCTTCCATCACGTGGTACGGCGGATCTACATACCCGTCCCAAGAGCTGTCTGATAGCAGTGTCCAGGCCTGCGTTTCGGCGGCTGCTTCGGCCGCCGCCATGCTTTCTTCATAGTCGGCACCGGCCCAAACCACTCTCGCGCCCTTGGATGTCAGGCGGTTGGCAAAGGCTTTCGGTACTGTTTCAGCTAGGTAGATGACCGCCTGCGCGCCAAAGATCTTGGCGCCGACAGCGACGGAAAGGCCATGGTTGCCGGCGCTGGCGGTCACATATGTTCGATCGCTTAGCGCGTTGGACCAGTGGTCGCCGGTCACGGCTTGTGCCGCTTCGCGCGCGATTGCATAGGCCGCGCCGAGCGCTTTAAAACTGCCAAGACCCATACGACCGCGTTCGTCTTTGGCATAAACAGCCGAAACGCCGGCCGCCGCCGCCAGCGCAGGCAGATCAAGTAGAGGTGTTTGATGATGCCGGGGGCAGTGTTGCAGCAGTGTTTCGACGGCGGCGGCATCGACACTGGGGTCGGGTACACCCAGTTTCATGCCAGTTGAGCGGAAAGGGTTGCGGAAGACTTCGGACATGGTGTGACCTGAACTGATCGGCTGTGCCGTGTTGGGGGCTGACGTGGGATTTTGCACCTTGGCGCCCGCGCAGAGGGTGCGTCAAGTCAGTTCGGTGACACGTCCCAGATGACCTGCCCCGGGCCAGCGCGATGTCATTGACCTGTGCTGTTCAGCAAGGCCGTGTTTCCTCCTGCCGCTGTGGTGTCCACGCACAGGTGACGTTCGAGCAAGACATGTGCGGTATCCGGGCGCTCTGTGATCAGCGGCACGATGGGGCCGTCACGGTCCGCCAGCGCGCGTGCGTAAGCGCGCCCGGCATCTGCTGCACCCCACCACATCACACCGCCAATGGGGCCCAAATCGGTCAGGTCACGCGCGATCAATCGATCGGCTACGCCCAAGGCTTGGCCACCCAACCCTTCGACCGCTTGAATTTGCTGCGCAACCGCATCAGGGCCCGGGCCCAAACACAGTATCGGGTCGCGAGGGATGGTTTTCAGCTGGTTT
>CAWUIW010000101.1:0-11034 GCA_963922515.1 uncultured Rhodobacterales bacterium
CATGTTCGGTCACGCGGTCGATGCGCTGCCGCATCGCAGGCGTGTCTTGCGTCAATCGCAGCTTGGGATGGGCCAGCATTGGCTGAGCGGCCGTGATCTGTTTCAAGTCCGCCCGCACGGTACGTGGCAATCGCCGCGCAAAACGGTCCAAACCAGCGTCCGCTTTACCGCGACCGCCCAGCTTTTCGACCAACAGTTTATGCAAGTCTGACACACGGTCCGAGATGTCGGCAGGTTGGCTCATCTTGATGACCCTAGCTGGCCCGGGCCGGAGCCTCAATGCCTCTGGCCCTGAAAACCGAGGACAGGTATCAGATCGTCATGTTGAATTTCATTGCACATGGAAAAGATAAAACCCAGCCGCCACTTTTGATCGCGCACGGGCTATATGGGTCGGCTCGAAACTGGGGGGTTATCGCCAAGCGCTTGTCGGATGAACGCTGCGTGGTTGCGGTCGACATGCGCAACCACGGCAACAGTGCATGGACGGACACGCACAGTTACGAAGACATGGCCGCGGATTTGGCCGAGGTCATAAGTCATTTCGGCGGGACCGCTGATGTGCTCGGTCATTCCATGGGCGGCAAAGCCTCGATGGTTCTATCGTTGCAGTTTCCGGACTGCGTCAACCGGCTTGTGATTGCCGACATCTCGCCAGTGGCCTATTCCCACAGTCAGATCCAGTACATCGAAGCCATGCGCGCCGTGGATCTGTCGCGTGTCATGCGGCGCTCTGAGGCTGAAACACAGTTGGCCGAACTGGGTGTGGATGCCGCATTGCAGTCCTTTTTCACCCAATCGCTGGATCTGGAAGGACAACGCTGGCGCTTGAACCTTGATACCCTTGCGCGCGAAATGCCGAAAATACTGAGCTTTCCGCCGGTGGACGGCATTTTTCCGCGCGCTGCCTTGTTTTTGTCAGGCGCTGAAAGTGACTATGTTGCGCCGGCATATCGCGCGGAAACAAAAAGACTTTTCCCTAAAGCGCGGTTCGCCAAAATTCCTGGTGCCGGGCATTGGTTGCACGCAGAAAAACCACGCCCGTTCGAAGCCGCAGTTCGCGCATTCCTGTCAGCGTAATTTGCTTGCCAGCATGGCGGGGTCCTCGTTAAATTCCGGCCAAACATCAGTGGAGCAGACTATGACTATCGCCCGTCTATTCGTTCTAGGCCTGACATGCCTGACCCTCGCCGCCTGTGAAACCGCCAAGGGAGCCGGGCGCGACATCCAGAGTGCGGGCGATGCCATAACCGACGCGGCCACGGACGTCCAAGAAGCACTCTGAGCTTTTGCGCCGGCCACACCGCGCGTGCCGTCCTGACATCGAGGGGAAGACACGATGAAGCGATCTGGCCTTCTGCACGCGGAACTTGCACGCACGATCGCCGGGCTGGGACATGGCGACATTATCGTGGTCGGTGACGCGGGTTTGCCTGTGCCCAACGGCGTACCTGTCATCGACCTTGCCGTGACGCTTGGTACGCCCTCTTTCTGGTCAGTTCTGGACGCCATTTTGGACGAAATGGTCGTGGATCACAGCGTCATCGCGGTCGAGGCCGACACAGGCGTGACCGCGAAGTTCTCCGATCGGCTGTCGCCGGACACGGTGCTGCACGATCACCTGAAATCGCTTTGCCAAGATGCCGTTTGCGTGGTCAGAACGGGCGAGGCCGTGCCCTACACCAACGTTGTGCTGTATGCGGGCGTTGCGTTTTAACTGCCGCAGTTTTGGACATTTTGCGGAAATCGCCGCGCCACACGCAAGATATTGTTGATTTGCGCCGAAACGCTGTGTATCCGGACACTACAGGTGCATAGACGCGGTACGCATCAATAGCGGCGGGGTCCGTTGCCAACTGGCAGCGGCCCCGTTTTTCTTTCCGGTCGGCCCATGGACACCATGGCCAGGACAGGAAAAGACGTCAGGTGCTCAGACGCGGTCCTTGCATCATGCCATTTCTGACACGTCCTGACGTCTTCCTGACCCAATGCACTCCGAAGAGCGCCCTGGCTCAGTCGGCATGACATCCGAGGATCCCACGCCTTCCGCGATTGCCCACAAGACCTCTCCTTCGCCGTCCGGACCCGTTAAGGCCCTGACAACTCCGGCGAAATTCCGTTTCCGTGCGTTCCAATCCCGATCCGAAGACCTGTCTTGATCCGCTCGTCCCCGGAGGCCTTCGCGCGCCGCTTTGGTCTCTTGCGATCCCGGTGCGGTAATAAAAAGGTTACAAATCCGTCATGAGCTGGCAATGAAAAAGCACTGCAGCATAAATTTTTTCTGGGGACAAACCATTGATTTACCTTGGGGATTTCATGTGGATAACCAGTTTTCCTCGCGCGTTTTGGCAGGCTTAGAACGACCGCATGAAACTCGGCCAAAATCTTACTTTTTTGTATCGGTTTCTGCGGCTGCGAAGCGCTTTTCTGAAGGAATCACCCTCGACTTTTACGTTTGGCGCCACCGGTCTGATTCGTTCGACAGCACAGTGTCTGCCCGCCAGAGACGTCGTCGACGCTGCTTGACCGGCGTTGCAATGTTTCCGAAGCTGCCTGCGGAACCAATGAGGATCATCATGAAAATATGATTGCAGGGACTGGGACTTGCCATGCTGACACTGAATGCTGGACCAGATGTTGCGCAGCATGGCGCGCATATGTGCGGCGTGGGCGTTTTCGGTTCAACCTCAAGATCGATGACACAGGCTGTTTGGTAGACCGCAAATGCGGTGAATTGCGTGCCACGATACCGGACCAGGTCCGCAAAGTTCTCGGCACAAACCGCCATGACCGTACCCCCGGGAAACGGTTTTATCGTGGCGAACCGCTCAGGCACTGTGGTTGCCGCGGGAAAATGCTCACAGGTTAGCAGAATCCGTCATTATCCCACGGGTCCAGTAACGAGCATTCTCAAAAAAATCGTCCGAACTAGGCGCGACGCACATCGTGCCGCACAATAGTTAAACACATTTATATACGTGATCCGCGCCATAAGCTTGAGCTTCAACCGGCTCATCAATCCGTTGCACATCAAAGAATGCCGCATCCTTGCCGCGGCCATTGCAATACGCGTCAGCATCCACTTGCGAGCCCGCCTTTGCGCGCGGATCACTTGGGCTCATCAACAACGAAGAAACGTAGATGCGTACGGTATCTCCATCGCCGCGCACGCGATCGAAATCCGGAACGTTTTGAATGTCCCCGCAGCTCGACAACACTCCCAAAGCCAGAACTGCAGTAATTTTCTTGTACATGAATGCCATCCCGAAACGACCAAATCAGTTTAAAATGATGTTAACGATGCCAATTCGGGCGAGTTTAGCTATCCATCTTCAGCGCCGAGATGAATGCCTCTTGCGGGATATCCACCTTGCCGAATTGGCGCATCTTTTTCTTACCGGCCTTTTGCTTGTCCAACAGTTTGCGCTTCCGCGTAGCGTCGCCGCCATAGCATTTCGCGGTTACGTCCTTGCGCATGGCCGACAAGGTTTCGCGGGCAATGACCTTGCCACCAATCGCCGCTTGGATCGGGATTTTGAACATATGGCGCGGGATCAGATCTTTGAGTTTTTCGACCATCGCACGCCCGCGTTGTTCGGCACGGTCCCGGTGAACCATGGTCGACAGCGCATCGACAGGTTCGTCATTCACAAGGATCTGCATTTTGACCAACCGATCCTCGCGGTAGCCTGTCATCTGGTAGTCAAAGCTGGCATAGCCCTTGGTCACCGATTTCAGCCGGTCATAGAAATCGAAAACCACTTCGTTGAGCGGCAGGTCATAGACCACCATGGCGCGGCTACCGGCATAGGTCAGATCCTCTTGAATACCCCGCCGGTCCTGACACAGTTTCAGCACGTCACCCAAGTACTCGTCGGGCACCAGAATGGTGGCTTTGATGCGCGGCTCTTCCAAATGATCGATATGGGTCAGGTCCGGCATGTCAGCAGGGTTATGAAGCTCGCGCATTTCGCCGTCTTTCATGTAGATATGGTACACAACCGACGGCGCTGTGGTGATGAGCTCGATATCGTATTCCCGCTCGATCCGATCGCGGATCACTTCCAGATGCAACAGGCCCAGGAACCCGCAGCGAAATCCAAAGCCCAGCGCGGCAGAGGTTTCCATTTCAAAACTGAACGACGCGTCGTTGAGCGCCAGTTTTTCGATCGCATCGCGCAGGTCTTCGAATTGTGACGAATCCACCGGGAACAGACCGCAGAAGACAACCGGCACGGACGGCTTGAAGCCCGGCAACGGTTCGGTCGCACCCTTTTTCTCGTGCGTGATGGTGTCGCCCACGCGCGTGTCGCGAACTTGCTTAATGGATGCCGTGATAAAGCCGATCTCACCCGGCCCCAGCACATCGATGTTTTCCATCTTGGGCCGAAACACCCCGATGCGGTCCACGCCATAGCGTGCACCTGTTTGCATCATGCGGATCTGATCGCCCTTTTTCAGCTGACCGTCCATGATACGGATCAGCACGACCACACCCAGATAGGGGTCGTACCAACTGTCTACCAGCATCGCCTTGAGCGGTGCGTTCGGATCGCCTTCATACGGGGGCGGCAGGCGCGTCACAATGGCTTCGAGCACATCGGGAATGCCGATGCCCGTCTTCGCAGAAATCAGGCAAGCGTCCGAAGCGTCGATGCCGATCACATCCTCGATCTGTTCGGCGATGCGGTCCGGCTCTGCGGCGGGCAAGTCGATTTTGTTGAGGACCGGGACGATTTCATGATCCGCTTCGATCGCGGTATAGACATTGGCAAGCGTCTGCGCCTCGACGCCTTGCGAGGCATCAACCACCAAAAGCGAGCCTTCGACCGCGCGCATGGACCGGGAAACTTCGTAAGCGAAGTCAACATGGCCGGGCGTGTCGATCAAGTTGAGGACATAGTGCTCGCCATCATTGGCGGTGTAGTCGATGCGCACCGTGTTGGCCTTGATGGTGATCCCGCGTTCCCGCTCGATATCCATACTGTCCAGCAGCTGCTCTTGCATGTCGCGATCAGCCACCGTGTTGGTGGATTGGATCAGGCGGTCGGCCAAGGTGGATTTGCCGTGGTCGATATGGGCAACGATGGAAAAGTTACGGATGTGGCTCAGCTCTGTCATGGACCGGGATATGGAGGGCTTGCCCGGACCCGTCAAGCAGGATCGCGCGCACGGGAAAACTGTCGCGGCATTTGCCATATTGTAACCATATTGAGCGCTTATCGCACGGGTTGATCTGTGCTAAGCAGACAGAAATCCGCCGACAACAGGCGGGACCGAGGCAGACATGGCAGCGTATTCGATATTCGTGCTGGGCGAGTCCCAGCTGACAATCTCTAATGGAGACATTCTTGATGGCGTTAGCCAGGGCGATGGGTCGCATCTGGTGGATGGTATCAATGATGATCCACCGGTCTTTACGACTATCACGCTGAACTCCAACAACTGGCAAGAAATAGCCATTGATGATGATGACAGCAACTTCCGCGACAACGATGGCAATCAGCGGCTTGATGGTGCGCAAGATGTGGACGGGACAGTTTTTGCGGACGGCACCGTGGTCGAGGCGGAATACTCGATCACCGTGACCGACGGCACAACCGAATACACGATGCTGGCTTTCAATGTGCGCAACTCCTCACCCTCTTATGCGACGGTCGAAGGGTTGGCTTTTATCGGTGGCCCGGGCGGCTTTCCTCCGATCAATCAACCGCTGACGGTCATCGGGGCGGCAGAAGGGCCGAATTTTCAAGCTGCCGAATATGCAACGCCCATTTGCTATGCCGCCGGCACACTGATCCGTTCGGTTTCGGGCGACATCCCGGTCGAGCATCTGAACCCCGGTGATCTGGTGGCAACGGCAGATAACGGGTTCTTGCCTATAACTTGGTGCGACCGCCGGCTTGTTTTGCCGGTTGGTCGGTTTGCACCGATCCGGATCCCGGCTGGATGCCTTGGCGCGACACAAGACACCCTGGTTTCACAACAGCACCGCGTTCTGGTCGGGGGCCCCGAAGTGGAGTTGTTGTTTGGTGAAGCCGAGGTTTTTGTGACCGCTAAGTCGCTGGTCGATGCCGGCATCGCGAGCACGGCAAAACCTGCGCATCTGACATATTGCCATATTGGCTTTGCCGGACACGAGGTCATATGGGCCAACGGGATCGCGTCGGAGAGCTATTTTAACGGCGGAGATGCATTCAGAAAACTCTTCCAGCCCGGCCCGGACATCAGTGTTGGCGCAGGGCATTTGGCGCGACGGGCGCTGCGTCAGCACGAAGCCCATGTCCTTCTGTCGCGGTTGCGCACCAAGCGCCGTTTGGCCCAGTACCAGCTCGTGGCCTAGCTGGTTGGCGGCAAGATTTTGCCGGATTTTCACCCAGGAGTTGATTTTTACCCAAGATTTTAGCACGCCTATGCGCAACGCGGTCGGAAAAAGAACCGCACGCAAGATGAGGTGCGCAAAGATGTTCTCAAAGTCAGTTGTATTGGCTGTTTGTGTAATTGCGTGTCAGGCTTTGCCGTCGGCGGGCGAAGCAGGTGCTATTCGCAACGCGTGCTTGAAGGCCGGCCGGCCCGGCGCCACGCCAGCTGTTTGCAGTTGCATTCAATCCGTCGCGAATTCGGAATTGACCCGAACCGACCGCCGACTGGCATCAAAGCTGTTTCTGGACCCGCAGCGCGCGCAGGACATTCGCCAATCAGACCGGCGCAACCATGAAGAATTCTGGGAACGCTACCGCGCCTTCGGCGAAGCCGCGCGGAAAACCTGCACGTAACACCGACACGCCGCCTGTGTTCCACAATTTGAAAGGGAAATCGGCGTCCAACCGGTTTTTTTCCTGATTGGGCTTGACCCCGGCTCTCGTGAATTCGAGAAATGCAAAACTGTCGGGGACCGCGATGCTGACTAAGGGTGTCACATTAAAAGGCTTGGAAGTGTTCGAGGCGTTGGCTGCATCCGGCTCGGTTGCTTTGGCCGCGGACGCCACCGGTCTAAGCCAACCCGCCGTCAGCCAGCAGCTCAAGAACCTGGAAAAAGCGCTTGGCGTCGACCTTGTGGACCACGGCAAACGGCCAATGACGCTGACCCCGGCGGGCCGCAATTTTCTGACCCGCACAGAAATCGTCTTGCGCGAGTTGAGACTGGCGCAAAGCGAATTGTCCGTCATGGACCTGAGCCATTTGACCACGTTGAGCATCGGGCTGATCGACGATTTCGACAATGATCTGACACCGCGTTTGGTGACGATATTGGCCGACAGTTTAACCCAGTGCCGGTTCAAAATGATCACCGCGGCGAGCCACGAAATTGGCGCGGCAATGCTGGACCGGCGTTTGCATATCGCCGTGGCGGCCAGCAGCGGCGAAATGATGGAAGGGGTCGTGGAGTACCCGCTTGTGCGCGATCCGTTTGTGTTGGTGGCACCCCGCGGCGTCGTTACCTCCAATGAAACCATCATGGACGATGTCTCGCCCCTCGCCTTTTTGCGTTACGATCGAGAACAGCTGATCGGACGACAGATCGAAGCGCATCTGGTCCGCCACCAGCTTGAATTCGAAGAACGGTTCGAAATGGGCAGCCATTTGGCGTTGATGGCCATGGTCGCGCGCCGCATCGGCTGGGCGGTCACGACCCCGTTGGGCTATGTCCGCGCCGCCCGTTTTCATGATGACATCAGCGTGTACCCGCTGCCCTTTGGTAACGTGGCCCGGACCATTTCCCTGTTCGCAGGTTCCGATTGGGCAGACCGCGTGCCGCGTGACGTTGGACAAACCATGCGGCGCTTGATGAAAAGCCACATGATTGACCCTGCCATCAGCCGTTTGCCGTGGCTTTCGGGTGAATTGCGCGTTTTGGATCCATAGGTATGGGGCAGGTACATGTCCGCATGCTACAGCGTGCACGATACACGCACGAACAAGGCGGCGGCACACCATGCAAAAAATCGTGATTCTGACAGGCGCTGGTATTTCTGCAGAAAGTGGGCTGGGCACGTTTCGCGACGCGGATGGCATCTGGACAAAGTACAGCCTGGAGGATGTCGCCACACCGCAAGGCTTTGCGCGGGATCCTGCATTGGTTCAGGGGTTCTACAATGCCTGGCGTGTCCAGGCCGCTGCAGCCAAGCCCAACCAAGCCCACCTTGCTTTAGGCAAGCTGCAATCCCAATGGCCGGGCGAGGTCATAATCGTGACGCAAAACGTCGACGGTTTGCACGAAGCGGGTGGAAGCACAGGCGTCATCCACATGCATGGGATCTTGTCCGGCGCACTGTGCGGGGCCTGCGATCACCGTTGGACTGCCCCCGCCGAAATGCAGGTGGGCGAGCGTTGTTCAGCCTGCAATGCGCCTTCGGCCCGCCCAGACGTGGTGTGGTTTGGCGAAATGCCCTACTTCATGGACCAGATTTTTGCGCATCTGGCGCAGGCAGACTTGTTCGTGTCGATCGGCACCTCAGGCCAAGTGTATCCGGCAGCGGCATTTGTGCAAGAAGCCAGCGCTACTGGGGCAGCGACGCTGGAACTCAATCTTGAACGCTCTGAAATCAGCGTGGACTTCGACGAAACCAAGCTTGGAAAGGCCACGGAAATCGTACCTGCATGGGTAGACGGGCTGCTAGCGACACGGCCTGCCAGTTAACGCTCAAGGTCAATGGGGATTTCAATCACAATGTCGCCGGCGTGTTCGAAGGTCAACGTCACGTCGACTGTTTCACCATGCCGCAGGGCGCGGTTCAATCCCATGAACATGATGTGATCGCCCCCCCGCTGAAGCGTGTGCTGCTCACCTGCTGGGATTGGGAAACCGTCTTGGTCGTGTCGCATTTGCATGACCCCGTTGCCCGCATCAATGTGCGTGTGCAACTCGACGCGCATGGCCACATCGGACGTCGCTGATATCAAGCGATCATCCGATCCGGTGGGGTTCTCGATGACCAGAAACGCGGCCCCGGCTTTGGCGTTCGGGCTGGCCGCACGTGCATAGGCATCAACAATGCGCAAAGCCCCGGTTTCATCCGCGATGCCAGGCAAGGTAAGCGCGCCGATCAGAAGTGCAGAAAAGGCGAAAGGTTTGAGGGACATAGTGCCGCTCCGTTGTGTGATCAGGTCTGATGGGTAAACGGTTATGCAGGCCAAGGCGGCGCGCGGGCACAGGCTTGAGCGCGAGCCAATCCAACCGCACATTGCGATCCAAATGACCATTCGATCACGGTTGCCGCAACAACGTGTCCGGGAGCGCCGCCTGTAGCAGGCTCCATGGCCACGAAAGACAAGGCGCAATCCGGGCAGATGTGCGCCGGCCCAAGCGGTACGCCATCATCATCAACCGGGACCACCACGATCTGACCGCCCGCGCAGATTACCATGTGACCGGCGACGCCGGAATTGCCGCGGGCCTCGGCCATGGCGTGGCCGGTGACGAGAAGAGCAAGAATGGCCAACGCGCCCAAAAGGTGCGACATGCGACGAACGATCATGACATGTCATGTGCTAGAGCTGCTGACGGAACGCAAGAGCCGTAAGCCTGCAAAGCCCCTTGGCCCTGCGGCAGTCTTCCACGTGCGATCCACCGCGTCCATCATTCGGCGCGGCGCTGTACCGACCAAAGGTAATCGGAAATGGCATCGAGCGCTGCGCGAATCGGGGGATCATTGCGCGCCTCGTGGTGCGATACCAACCATTGCTCTGATCGAAGTGATACGATCGGCCCTTCGACCAGTGTCAGATCGTGCATCCCGACGCCGATGAAGACAGGCAGAACGACACGGCCAATGCCAGCCCGGGCAAGCGCGGCCGCAACATGCGGTGTATTCGCCCGGGTCACAACATCGGCCCCGTGATGATCTGAGACCCAGCGCTGTGACGGCATTTCTGCAAGATCGCCCGACGCCCCGATCCAACCAACGACCTCCGCAGAGCGCGCAAAAACGGCGTAGTCCACCGTACCAATTTGTTGACGGGCCACCCAAGCCTGCTCGGGGCGCCGATTGCGCACACCGATATCCACTTCGCGGCGGGCGATATCCATGTCGAAATCGCAATAGATGAATTCGGGCAGCCAATTCGCACCCGGTGTCCAATAGGCCGGTAGGTTTTGTGCCAGATGCAGGGCAGTCCAAGTTCCTGCAGACAGACGCACGGGGACGGGCCCTGTATCGGCGGCTTGCCACCGTGCGATCTGCCGTTCGATGCCCGTCAGTCCCGCTGTCTTGGCGGCAAGGAACTGGCCATCGGCGGTCAGCGCATAACCTTCGGCGCCGTGGCGAAACAGACGGCGCGCCAACCGACTTTCAAGTGCTGTCATCCGTCGACTGAGCGTTGCGGTGCTGACGCCCAGTGCGTCTGCTGCGCGCGCTAGGCTACCTGTACGCGCCACAGCCGCGAAATACGCAAGATCATTCCAGTCTGGACCAGTTTTCAATTCTGCAACTCCGCCTGCGGGTTTGGGGGCTGATCACCAAACGCGGAAGCGACCAGATTTGGACCTGTTCTATAGGAGAGGATCCATGACCCCATTGAGCCTGACCGTGCGTATCCCAGACCAACCCGAGACGGAATATCGAAAGGAGCTGGCCGCTTTTGCAGAAATGGAAGTGAAGTTACGAAAGAAAGGGCTTTGGCGTTGGATCTGGGCGTGGCATCTGGCCCGCGGTTCTTTTGGCGTACCCCGGAACACGATCGCGCGCAGCAACAGCAAGGATACGGTCTAGCCTGATGGACCATACCGGTACGAAACCATGCACCCAAAAAGCAAAAACCCCGCAGAAAGCGGGGTTTGGCGTGCCTGCGATGTCAGCCGGATCAAGCTGACGCTTGGGCTTTCGCAATCTCTTTTTTGACCTTCAGAGCATTCTGCGACAACTCATCGTCCTTGGCTTTTGCCAAAAACGCGTCCAGACCACCACGGTGATCAACCGATCGCAGGGCTGCCGCCGAAATGCGGAGCTTTACGCCGCGGCCAAGCGCCTCAGACTGCAGGGTCACGTCGTTCAGGTTGGGCAGGAAACGACGCTTGGTTTTGTTGTTGGCGTG
>CAWUIW010000102.1:0-10994 GCA_963922515.1 uncultured Rhodobacterales bacterium
CAAAGGCAGGCCTTGGAGCAATCACAGCGAATTGGCGCTTCGCCCGCAGACCGGTTACATGGTCCGCCGCCCAAGCACGTCGCACACGACCCTTTGCGGCCCTTCAACCTACCTTCATGATGCCGCGGTGCGGCCCGTCAGAGGAGACATTCGCTGCAACTGCAAATGCTGAGCCACAGTGAACTAACGGATCGCGGACGAAGCAGAATCCGAGTCTGTCTACCTTTCGGATCACGCATCAGCCCTCGCTTCGGCCCGCGCTAGTGGTCCCGGCTCTTCTCGAATGGGGAGGTGGATCAACGCCGCCAACAGGCCCAGCACCACAGCAGCCCACCACATCGGCGTGTAGTCTTGTGCCAAATCATAAATGCGACCGCCAAGCCAGGCGCCGATGAAACTGCCGGTTTGGTGGCTGAGGAAAACAAGGCCCGCCAGGGTTGAGAGGAACTTCAACCCCTGTGTCTGCGCTACCAGCCCCATCGTCAATGGCACGGTTGAAAGCCAGAGCAGCCCCATAACGGCCGAGAACACCAAAACACTCGTCTCTGTGACCGGCACCAGAATGAACAGCGCGATTACCACGGCGCGCGCGAAGTAGATGCCGCTCAAAACCGCTTTCTTGGAAAGCTTCTGGCCCGACCATCCCGCGAAGAAAGATCCGGCAATGTTGAACAAGCCAATCAAGGCCAGCGACCAGCCCCCGATCCATGCCGCAAGCCCAAGATCCATGACATAGGCGGGCAAATGGGTCTGGATGAACGCCACGTGAAACCCGCAAACGAAAAAGCCGAAGAACAGGCAAAGATAACTCCGGTCGGTGAAGGCAACCGACAAGGCGTGGCCGAAATCGCTCGCGCTTGAACCGGACGCGGTTGGCTTTGCCACGCGTGCAATAAAGATCAGGAAAGGCAGGATGAGTGCAAAACTGCATCCGATCACGATCAGCGCGGTCTGCCATCCAATCGTTCCGATCATCGTTGTCGCCGTGGGTGCCGCGACGAACATGCCAAGCGAGGCCGCTGCGGTCCCCAGACCAAGGATGAAACTTCTGCGCTCTGCACTGACAATCTTGCCCAGGGCACCGATGACGATTGGAAACGAGGCCGCCCCGGTGCCTGCCCCAACGAAAATGCCGGTCAAGACAAATGCCGTTGGATCGGTGGTTATCCCGCGCAGGGCAAATCCGATCCCTGCGCAGATTGCACCAAAGGCAAGTACCCGCGCCGTTCCAAACCGGTCTGCAACCGCCCCGGCAATGGGTTGGGCAAATCCCCAGGTGAGAAGCTGGATTGCGACAGAAAGAGAGAATACTTCGCGACCCCAGCCAAGGTCCTGAGACATGGGCGTCAGAAAAACGCCAAAGGTGGCGGCGAATCCAAAGCCGAGAAAGGCCACCATGCACCCAGCCAAAATGGCCGCCCTAAGGCCTGGTGTCTGCACTTCATCTGTCTTCATTGCTGTCCCCTGTCTTCGGTTGGAACGTCGCTCGATACGACGTCACTAAGATGTGGAAAGCCGATTCACTTCCCCTCGAAACAGGGTGTTTGTTTGGCCATAAAAGCTGCGATTCCGGCTGGTCCATCTTTTGTGCACATCATATCGGCGATAGATCGCGTTTCCCGATCCAGCTGGGTTTCCAAGCCGTCTGAAAATGCGGTGTCCAGCAGCCTCTTCACGCCACCAAACGCCTGTGTCGGCCCGGAAGCGATTTGCCGTGCAATCGCACGGGCTTCGTCCATCACAGTCTCTGGCGGCACCACCTTGTTGACCAAGCCCCAGGCCTGAGCTTCGGCGGCTGTCAGAACTCGGTTTGTCAGCATCAACTCTTTGGCCCTTAGCAACCCGACATGCTTCGCCAGATAGTACGTCGACGATCCGTCCGGCGTCAGGCCTGATGATGTATAGGCCGAGACAAACTTGGCCCTTTCGGATGCAATGATATAGTCGCCGGATAAAACCATAGAAAACCCACCGCCGCCCGCGGTTCCGTTCACGGCCATGATGACCGGTGCGTCGATGCGAGCAAGCCGGATTAATCCTGCATGCAACAACGTGGCCATTCGGGTCAGATGGGCGGGTTTGTCTGGGGCGGCGTCCATTTCGGCAAGGTCACCTCCGCCACAGAACATCTTGCCCGTGGAGGTGACAATGACGGCGCGCACGTCCGGCGCCCCGCAGCGCACCCCTATGTCAAACAACTCTTCGGCCATACGTGCATTCAACGCGTTGGCGGGGTTGTCCTTGCGGTTCAGGGTGATTGTCGCGACCCCGCCTGATACCTCGAAACGAAGTGTTTCATAGTCCATGGGTATGACCTCTGTCAGGTTTTATGGCACTTGCCTCGCGGCTTGTCGTTCCAGTTCGAAGGATTGGGAAAGCACTGCCTCGGCGTCGTGGGCCCCGATCGGTTCGCCACAGTTCGGACATGTCATGTGCGGCGCAACAACCTGTCCACACGTCTTGTGCATGATCTCTACAGGAGTGTCTTCGTTCCTCAGCCAGCGATCACCCCATTGCTTCAATGCGATGATCACCGCCCAAAGGTCACGCCCCTTTTCCGTCAGATGGTATTCATAGCGCGGCGGACGTTCTGAATAGGCCTTGCGCCGGATCACCCCCTGCGCTTCCAGCTTTTTTAAGCGCTGAGAAAGAAGGTGGGACGACATGCCTGTGAGGCGCAAGAAATCGTCAAAGCGTCGGGTGCGCAGGAACATTTCCCGCACAATCAGAAGCGTCCATTCATCACCCGTCTGCGCTACAGCGCGCGCGATTGTGCAGGTCTGTGTTGGAAGGTCAGAACGGCTCATGTGCAGTCACTTCAGTTTTTGAATTGACTAACTTTTAAAGTTGAAGTCTCCTGCTTGTCAAACAAATCCACGGGGTCAGCCATATCAGCCACGCGCCGAGCCGTGCCAAAATCTTGGCGGTTGCCCGACAGGTTTCCGAGAGGTCCGTCATGAAGGTCTATTTTGCTCCCCAGTCGCGTGCCGTGCGCACGGTTTGGTTGCTGGAAGAAGTCGGGAAACCCTATGAACTGGTGAAATTCACGCTGGGACAAAAAGAAATGCGGGGCCCTGACTACACCGCAATAAACCCCAAAGGCCGCGTGCCCACTGTGGTCGACGGAGATAGTACCATCAGCGAAAGTACGGCGATTGCGCAGTATCTGGCGGCTAAGTATGCCCCCGTCTTGGCGCCTGGCCCCAAAGCTCAGAACTTTGCCGAATACCTGCAATGGCTGCGCTATGCGGAGGGCATGATCATGCCGCCGATCAACAACTATGTGGTCGAAACTATCCTGCTGCCGCCCGAGCGCCGCAACGAAGAGATCGCAATGCGCGCGCTCAAGCTTCTGAACCGCACTCTGGTGGCCGTTGAGCAGCATATGGACGGACGGGATTTCCTTGCCGGGGATTTCACGATTGCGGACACGATCACCGGGCACGCCGTTATCATGTCTCGACGCCTTGGTGCCGAGTTCGCAGAATTGCCAAACCTGTCGTCCTATGCTGATCGGCTTGAGGGCAGACCGGCCTTTCAGGCGGCAGAAGCGGCATAAGCAACAAAATGACTGAAAAACCCATCTGTCTGATCATCGGCGCCGGAGACTACATCGGCGCAGCCATCGCCAAGCGTTTTGCCAAAGGTGGGTTTCACGTCGTGATGGGCCGCCGCCGCGGAGAAAAGTTTGCACCCTTGATCGCGGAGATCGAAGCAGAAGGCGGTAGCGCTCAGGGGTTCACCTGGGACGCCCGCAAGGAAGAAACCGCAACAGAGATGTTCGCGCATGTCGAAGGTGAAATCGGACCGATCGACATCTGCATTTTTAACGTCGGCGGCAATGTTCAGTTTCCCATTTTGGAGACGACCGAACGCATTTTTCGCAAAGTCTGGGAAATGTGCGCGTACGGTGCGTTTCTGTCGGGGCGCGAAGCCGCAAAATACATGGTGGAACGGCAGAAAGGCTCGATCTTCTTCACCGGGGCAACCGCCTCGGTTCGTGGCAGTTCGGGATATGCCGCCTTTGCCTCGGGCAAATTCGCGCTGCGGGGGCTGGCGCAGTCGATGGCCCGCGAGTTGGGGCCGAAAAACATCCATGTGGCGCATCTTGTCATTGATGCGGGCGTCGACACCGAATTCGTGCGCGACCGGCTGCGACAGGCGGGCAAGGACCCCGGCAGCCTGCCCCCGGACACATTGATGAATCCCGATAGCATTGCCGAAACCTATTGGACCCTGCATCACCAAAGACGCGATTGCTGGACCCACGAGTTGGACATCCGTCCTTACGCCGAAACATGGTGACAGCTGAGGACCCATGTGACCCCGCACGCGCCAGCCTTCACCCAAAACGACAGAAAGTACTGCGATGCTCGACCATTTGCTGAACGGCGTGCTTCCGGTTTTTGGTATTGGCGCGGTGGGATGCTTCCTCGGCCTGCGCGGTACTTTCGATTTCAACATGGCAATGGCGTTGAACAAATTTGTGATGTTCGTTGGGATGCCAGCATTGGGATTTCAATTGCTGGCCAATGCCCCGTTGGCAGAGTTCAACCTGGCCATGCACGGCGGGTATTTCGTCACCGAATTGCTGATGTATACCGCCGGATTTCTGATCGCCCGGCTGGTCTTCAAAACCGACGTCATGGAGGCCGCTCTTCTGGGATTGGCCATCGCCCTGACCAACCACATTCTGTTCGTTCTGCCAATTGCAACCACCTTGTTTGGTGAAGCCGCCGTTACGCCAATTGTCGCTATCGTTTCCATGGATGGCATGCTGATTTTCAGCGGGTCTTTGATCCTTATGGATGTTCTGGCAACCAAGGACGCCTCGCTTGCGCACACAATCGGTAAGATCGTGAGAAACCCCCCGTTGGTTGCCATGGCGCTTGGGCTGGCGGTCGGAGTGATGGGTGTTACGGTGCCTGTGGGCATTGATGTCTTCATGGACTTTCTGGGCGGCGCGGCCTCGCCTGTGCTTTTGTTCGCGCTCGGCATCATACTGAGCCAGAAGGCCAGCGGGTCCCAACCTATGTTGCCGGTGTCGATCACAGGCGTGAAGCTGGTGGTTCATCCGTTGTTGGCCTGGGCCATCTTTGCCGGTGTTCTGCACCTCTCGCCCGAGGTGCGTAATCCGGCGATGATGGTCGCAGCCGCGCCCTGCGGTGTCATGGCCTTCATGCTGGCGCTGAACTATGGCGTGCGGGTTGACGCCATCGCCCGGGCCATTCTCTTTTCGTCGATAGGGTCGCTGGTAACAGTCACACTGGCAGCCGCGCTATAGTGCAGCAGACAAATGATGTTCTTAGCAAGGAGAAAACATGACAGATAGCTTTTCAGGCAGGCTGTGCCTGCGGTGCGATCCGCTACAGCTCTTCCGGTTCTGCACGGTACATGGGCAACTGTCATTGCCGCCATTGTCAGCAGGCCACCGGGGGTGCCTATTTCCCCGCGGTACTGGTTAAGCAATCCGACTTCAAAATCGAGAAGGGTGAGCCAAGCTGGTTTGAACGCTCTGCTGATCGTGGACATGCCATGCGCCGGGGTTTCTGTGCGACATGCGGGTCGCCGTTGTTCCTAATGAACGGTGCTGGAGAGGGTGCAGTCGTGATTTACGCAGGAAGTCTGGACGATCCGAGTTGGTACACCCCTAGTCGTGACATCTTTGTTAAAAGTGCACAGCCTTGGGATGTCATGGATCCGACGCTGCCCAAGTCGGATGCGATGCCCGGATAGGAACCTACACCGCGAAAGCATTCTGAATGCTGCGGTTTCCGAACACGCCCCGCGAGCTTTTGGTTTTTCTTGTTGCGGACCCGCGCCATTTGCGAATTGCGCATTTGATGTCATTGATATTGGGCCGCAGGTGGAGCGTAGAAAACCGTTTCAGAGTCCCGAAGTTGGGCTGACCCAAAGCACAAAGGCTGGACATGTCTGGAACGGGCTCCTTGCGGACCTCGGAGACAGTGCAGCATCTCGTGATATGCTGGCCTGGTCAACGTCGGGTTGTCGTTGTGGAGGGCATGGCGGATCGGAGGATCAGTCATGGAAACACCAAACTTACCAGCCATTCGCGCGCTTCGTCCCGCTTTGAACAAGGGTCGCAACGTCGGCCAAAAGCGCCCTCTTAAACCGAAACATGTCTGGGCAATCCGCGTGAGACTTGGGCTCGCGGAGAACCATCGCGATCTGGCACTTTTCAATATGGCAATCGACAGCAAGCTCCGAGGTTGCGACCTGGTCAAGATGAAGGTCGTCGATGTGATGGCTTCAGGTCAAATCAAAGAGCGCGCTTCCGTTCTTCAAAGCAAAACCCAGAAGCCGGTACGCTTCGAGATTTCGGAAGGTACCCGTGCCTCGGTCGAGAAGTGGATGGAAGACGAGTTGATGATTGGGTCCGAGTATCTTTGGCCGGGCCGCTTTCACGAGCGGTTGCACATCTCAATACGCCAATATGCGCGGATCGTCCGGGATTGGGTCAAATCGATCGGACTTGAGGCAAGCGCCTATGCGACCCATTCGATGCGACGAACCAAAGTTATTCAGATATACAAGAAGACGGGCAATCTGCGTGCCGTTCAGCTCCTTCTAGGCCACACCAAGATGGACAGTACGGTCAGATACCTCGGCGTCGAACTTGAGGATGCCCTGGCTATAGCGGAAGCCATTGAAATCTAGAAACTTTGAGTCGCCTTCACGGGCGGCCCGTTCCAGCCTTTCGACCTTTGTCACCTACTCTGCGGTGCGGCCCGTCATAGGGGACATTCGCGGTCACAAGATCAGCTGATCCATTTCTTTGGGATGATTTGTTAATGGCTCGTAGCCGTTTTGGGTGATGATAAAACTGTCACCGATCTGGGCACGGAAAGTTTCAACTGACACGGATCCATCCACTGCCAAAACCATGCCAGGCTGAAGGATCGTTGTGTCGCCGGTGACCAGCTGCGGGGATTCCAAAAAGCTGAAACCAGTCGCGCGGCCACACCGGAAAGGATACTCGTATCCTGCACCCTGAATGATGTCCGCATATGCGGCGTGAACACTCTCCGCTGTCACACCGGGACGCAACGCATCAAGGGCGGCTTGCTGGCTGGCCAGCGCGACCTCATAGACGGCAGCTTGCGACGGTTCCTGTATCTCCCCAATCCAAAAGGTTCGATCGAAGCCAAGCTTGAAGCGATGAAAATTGGTCATGCCGCAAAAACACAGAAACACTGGCTCTCCGCGCCGCATAATGCGAGTAGTGGCACGGTGATGGGTCTTCGTAATTGTCTCGCCGGAGGCCATGATTTGAAGAAAATGCGTGTTCGGCGACATATCCGCGTCATCGTAATGCGCGCTGAGGAGCTCTGCTGCCTTGCGTGTCCCGGCTTGCGATGTGGCTAGTGCAACTTCGTATTCCGGCACGCCTTCCCCAATCGCGGCGCGGCCTGAATCCATCATGGCATTCGCAACGAGGCCGGCATGGCGGGCAAGCTGTAGTTCCTCCGTTGATTTGATCATCCGCATCCTGGACAAGATTGGTGTGACGGAGGTCAGGTTTTCTGCCCCAACCAACTCATCAACATATGCTCGCACGAGGGGCGGCATGTGATCTGGTTCTAATCCAATGAGCGCGGCCCCTTCTACAGCAGCGGGGAACTCGGCGCGCCATTCTGCGCCCATGCCATCGTTCCACGCCGCAATCCAATCGACTCGTGCCGACGAACGCGCCGCGTTTTCATCAATTGTGGGGGTGACAAGCAAGCTCGGCCCGTCGCGGGCCACCACCAAAATGGTCGGGCGGCCAAATTCCATATGCAAGTAGTCGTAGTAACCCGTCAGGTAGTAAACATTGTCGTCATCGGTGATGAGCGCGACATCGAGGCCTGCCTTGCCCATTTCGGCGCGAAGCTTGTCCATCCGAGTTTCGAACATGGCTAACTACTCCTCGTTTTCCGCTACCGGCAGTCGATCACGCACCAGCTGTGACCAAAACGTGGCTCCGACTGGCAGCAGGTCATCGTTGAAATCATAGTCGTCCGAATGAAGCGGCTGACCACATGGCCCTTCTTGACCATTGCCCATCAGCAAGAAACATCCGGGAACCGCGGCCGAGAAATGCGCAAAGTCCTCAGAGAAGCTCATGGGTTCGCGATTGCCATCGGCCTCCAGCCCCAAGGCAAGCGCCGCGTCTACGACCGCACGCGCTTGTTCCGGCGCATTGATCGTTTCGATGAACTCCGTGTTGAACGTCACCTTTACCTTTACGCCGTGCGCAGCCCCGATACCTTCGGCTAGTTGCCGCATGAGGCGCGCGACTTCCTCGCGATCTTCGGGCATACGCGCGCGCACATCCCCCTTGAGGGTTGCGACACCGGGAAGAACATTGCGCTGACCATCGGTCAAGAACTCCGTCACCGAAACAACAACACCCGTGCCGGGTGCAAGTTTGCGCGAGACGATGGTTTGCAAGGCCTGCACGATCTCGGCCCCGACGGTGATGGCGTCCCGACCCACCTGCGGCATGGAGGCATGGCCACCTTGCCCTTCGATCAGAATTTCAAACAAGCTTTCGCTTGAACAGATTTGTCCAGGTCGCGTGGAAACTTGCCCCACGGGCGCGCCAGGAAGGTTGTGAATTGCGTAGATTTCTTCAACGGGAAAACGCGCCAGCACGCCTTCGGAGATCATCGCTTGCGCACCCAGCCCGTGCTCTTCGTTAGGCTGAAAAATGAAAATGACAGAGCCGTCAAAACCACCGTCTTCTGCTAGGGCGGCCGCCGCACCCAAGAGCATCGTCATATGGCCATCATGTCCACAGGCATGCATCACGCCAGTATTCTGAGACACATAGTCATGATTGCTTGCCTCCTGAATAGGGAGTGCGTCCATGTCAGCCCTTAGGCCAATGGCCCGATTGCCCGTCCCACGTTTCAGAACCCCGACAACGCCAGTGCCTACATGGGTCTCAAGCCCCAGATTTTCCAAAAGGTCCGCGACCCGTGCTTTGGTTCTGTCTTCAGCAAAGCCAATCTCGGGCATTTTATGAAATTCGCGGCGTAGGGCAATCAGGTCAATTTGCGGCATTCGTCTATCTCATTGGAAGGTACTGGATGAAGTTAACTTCATTATTCAGGGCAACAGGCAAGAAAACGACCTTTGGTAGGAAAGTCCTGAAAACCAGGAACACAGTTGCAAGAGCAAATGACCTATTCACTCAGGGATAGCTTCATGCGTTCAGGGTTATTGGCGACTATCTGGTCAAGCGCAACATGCTCTAAAGACGCATCCATCAACCACTGGCCATGGGCGGCCCATTGCGGACCTTCAGCGCATATTGGAGATGCTGCAGTAGCAGCCCGGTCACCGGCCATTCTCTGCGAAAGCAATATCTCGATGTCCACGAATTGGAAAGTCGCGGCCCTTTGCTGCCGTTCGCGCCCGACCAGTCGGCGACCGTACCAAGTCCCACGTGGACATGATGGATCAGGTCGTCGGGCGGAAAGTTTGATTTCGTTTCGGTTGCAAGACGATCACCAGGTCACCACTCAAGCGGACATTGCGCTGAGGACCGAGACCCTTGCCTGACTGAACGATAGGGAGGACGGCAACCGGGCGGTGCATGAAGACGTGAGCGATCAAAACCGGAATGCTCTACATCCATATGCGCAATCGTCATACGCGCTTCATATGGTGAGTGCATCGCTTTCATATGAAAGATGATGATCGCAGTCAGTTTGCGCAGACCCCGGAATGGTGTACGGACCGACAGGCGGGCGTGGCAGAGCTTGTGCGCACGAATGGCAGCGCCAAAGTGGATGACCTTGCGCGTCTTTTTGGCGTGACCACGCAGACAATTCGAAAAGATATCAACGATATGTGCGAGCGGGGCCTGCTGCGCCGCGTGCATGGCGGGGTCGAGCTGGCCACTGCAAACTCCGACCATTATGAGTTGCGCCGGGTGCTCAACCTCGCCGCAAAACAGAGAATCGGGCAGCGGGCCAGCACGCTGATCGATGACGACGTGACACTGGCCGTCTCAATAGGCACAACGCCTGAACTGGCGGTGGTTGCGCTGTCTCAGCACAAAAACCTGCGCATCTTTTCGAACAATCTGCATCTCGCCATCAGCGCCTACCGCTTTCCCGGAGCGACTGTGACAATCCCCGAAGGCGTGCTCCGCCCGTCGGGCGCGGATATCGTCGGGCCTGCGGCGGTCGCGTTTTTTGACCGCTACGCCTTCGACATCGGCCTGTTCGGCGTCGCCTCCGTTGACGCGGATGGTGCGCTGCTGGACCTGTCCGAAGAGGACATGCTCTCGCGCGAGGCAATCTCCCGCAACGCGGCCAAGCGCATCTTGGTGCTGGATGGCACGAAGTTCGGGCGCAAGGCCCATGTGCGCAGCGGCCATATCACCGAGGTCGAGCATGTAGTCTGCGATAGCCGACCGCCCGAGGCGATTTGCGATCAACTGACCGAGGCGAATGTGGATCTTATCATTTGCGATGAGGCCGGGACATGACGCAAGGGCCAGGCAAGTCCATCCGCCTGCAAGGCGTGCGCAAGACTTGGGGCGACACGACGTCGATCGATGGTATCGACCTCAACATTCCGGCAGGCAAGTTCACGGCCATTCTGGGCCCGTCAGGCTGTGGCAAGTCGACAACGCTGCGGATCATCGCAGGGCTCGAAGCTGTCACCGAAGGGCGCGTCGAGATCGACGGCAAGGACGTCACCCCTTTGCCGCCCGCCAAACGGAATTTGGCAATGGTGTTCCAAAACTATGCGCTGTTTCCGCATCTCAGCGTCGCAGAGAACATCACCTTTGGCCTGCGCGTCGAGAGGTTGTCCAAGGCGGAGCGGGTCTCTCGCCTCACCGAGGTCGCAGAACTGCTCGAACTCTCGCCTTATCTTGATCGCAAGCCCGCAGCTTTGTCGGGTGGCCAGCAACAGCGCGTGGCGCTTGGGCGCGCCGTGATCTCGCGGCGGCCTGTGTGCCTGATGGACGAGCC
>CAWUIW010000103.1:0-10977 GCA_963922515.1 uncultured Rhodobacterales bacterium
ATGGCCAATTGGCGCACGGTGGCCATCGCATCCATGTGGAACGCAGGCTTCATCACAAGGTCCTGGGCGTTGTAGCCCGTCACGAACATTTCGGGCAACGCGACCATATCCGCCCCTGCCGCCTTGCCCTGCCGCCACGCATCGCGTGCTTTTTCGGCATTGCCGGGGATGTCGCCTACGATCGGGTTGAGCTGCGCTAGTGTTACGCGGAAGCGGTCGGCCATACTGCCCTCATACGCTAAGTGCCTGTCGCCATGTAGCAGATTGGGCGCGCGGGAAAAGAGTGATGCGGCAAAAGACGTTGCTCGCAAGCCCCCAGTCGCCTAACTTCATGGCACCTCAAGGCACTGAGACAAGACCGAGGCTGGCGGAGCAACGAATGACCAAGCGGATAACGGCGATTATTGTGGCGGCCCTCGTGGCAAGCTCGGTGGCCGCGCAACAGACCGGGCAGGTCCTGACCAAGCAATATGATGACGGCGGCGTTTACGAAGGAACGTTCAAAGGAGGCCTGCAACACGGGACGGGCACATACACGCTTCCAAATGGCTACCAGTACGAAGGCGATTGGATCGAAGGCGAAATCGTCGGCAAGGGCGTGGCGCGGTTCCCAAACGGGTCTGTGTACGAAGGTGACTTCGTCAAAGGCAAGCCCGAGGGTGTCGGCAAGATCACCTTTGCCGATGGCGGCACATACGAAGGCGAATGGCTGGATGGCGTGATCAACGGGACCGGCCTTGCCGTTTACGCCAACGGCGTCCGCTATGAAGGCGGATTCTTGAACGCACAGCATCATGGCAAGGGCGTGATGCGCACCTCCACCGGCTATGTTTACGACGGCGATTGGGTCAACGGCGAAAAGCAAGGCAGTGGGAAAATCACCTATCCAGATGGCGCCGTTTACGAAGGCGCCATAGAAGCGGGCCAACGCGACGGCGAAGGTATGCTGACCCTGCCGGATGGGCTGACCTATGTTGGCTTGTGGGACGGTGGGCAGATTGATGGTACCGGCACGCTCACGCAACCCAACGGCGATGTCTATCAGGGTGACCTTGTGGATGGGCGGCGCGAAGGCAAAGGCAAGGTGATCTATGCCAACGGCGAAGTCTATGAAGGTGACTTTCTGGATGACCGCCGCCATGGAAACGGCACATTCACAGGTACGGACGGATATGTCTATATCGGCGAATGGCTGGCGGGCCAGATCGAGGGTAAAGGCACTGTCACCTACCCTGACGGGTCCGTTTACGAGGGCGATTTCCGGGCTGACCTTGCCGATGGCGAGGGAAAGATCACCTACCCTGATGGGTCCACGTATGACGGCGCATGGATTGCCGGCGTAATCGAGGGACGCGGCGTAGCGGCATATGCAAATGGCATCACCTACGAAGGTGAATTCCGCAACGCACGCAATCATGGCAAGGGCACCATGACCTATCCCGATGGCTACCGCTATGAGGGCGACTGGAAAGACGGCCAAAGACACGGTCAAGGGACCGCAACCTATGCCGATGGCACCGTGTATACCGGCGGGTTCGTCAACGGGCAGCGGCAAGGGCAAGGCGAAATCAAGATGTCCGATGGATTCAGCTATGTCGGCGCTTGGGAAAACGGCGAAATCAGCGGGACCGGCGTGGCAACCTATGCGAATGGCGATGTCTACGAAGGCATGTTCAAAGACGGCAAACGTCAGGGCCAAGGCACGATGCGCTACGCCACGGGTGAACAAAGCAGCGGCAATTGGGAAAACGGCGCGTTGAACGAAGGCGGCTGATACGCTGCGCTTGAAGAGACTTTAGACGATTTCGCCCGCATCCAGCTTTCGCAAAATTGCATCGCCTTGGCGCAGCACCTCGGTCCGCCGCTCTTCGACCATTCGATCCCATGTGCGGTACATATTTGCCATTCTTGGGTTTGCCGCGAACCGTTCGCGGTGACGGTTGAGAAAGTGCCAATACAACAAATTGAACGGACAGGCTTTGGGCCCAAGCTTGTCGGCGACCTTATAGCTGCAGTGTTTGCAATAGTTCGACATGCGATGGATGTAGGCACCGCTGCTGACATAGGGCTTGGATGCAATGATGCCGTCATCGGCGAACAGACTCATGCCGATCGTGTTCGGTGCCTCCACCCATTCGTAAGCATCGATGTAGACCGACAGGTACCATTCGTGTACCTCCGCGGGATCAATCCCGGCCAGCAAGGCAAAGTTGCCGGTCACCATCAGGCGCTGAATATGATGGGCATAGGCTTCGTCCCGAGTTTGAGCGACGGCCTCGGCGATGCAGGCCATCTTGGTCAAACCGCCCCAATACATGTCAGGCAGCGGTCGTGTGTGCCCCAACGCGTTGCGGGCGGTATAGTCGTCCCCTTCCAGGAAGTAGATGCCACGGACGTATTCCCGCCAACCGATAATCTGGCGGATGAACCCTTCGACCGCGTTGATCGGGGCCCGGCCGTCGTAAAAGGCCCGTTCAGCCGACCGGCAGATTTCAAGCGGCCCCAGTAAACCCGCGTTCAAATAGGGCGACAAAAGCGAATGGTAGAGAAAGCGCTGCCCTTTCAGCATCGCATCTTGGTAGTCTCCAAACTTCGGCAGGGCATGGGAAATGAAGTGATCCAATACCTTGAGCGCATCCGCCCGTGTCGTTGCAAACCCAAATGGCTCCAAGTTGCCAAACCGGTTGCCAAATTGCGCAGCGACAAGGTCGAGAACCTCTTGCGTAATCGCGTCCGGCGCGAACCAGAGGGGTGTATGTGTCACCTCGTCTGGCGCAGGTTTGCGATTGTCATGGTCATAGTTCCACTTGCCACCTTCCGGTTTATCGCCGTCCATCAAAAGATCGGTCGCGCGCCGCATCTCCCGATAGAAATACTCCATCCGTAACTGCTTGCGCCCTTTGGCCCAGGCCTCGAACATGGCATGAGACGCGAGAAACCGGTCATCTTGCAGCATCTCAACCGGCACATTCATGCCATGCAAGGCTTTGATCAGCCGCCACTCCCCGGGTTCCGTCGCGATAACGGACTTGGCCCCAAACTCCGAGGCCCGGCGCGTCAGCTCCCCCGGGATCGACCCCGTGTTCGCAGCATCGTCCAGCTTGGTATAGGCGACCTGCCAGCCAGATGCGCGCAGGTGCTCTGCAAAATGGCGCATCGCAGAAAAAAGAAACGCCACCTTCTTTGGATGATGCGGCACATAGGCGGCCTCGTCTGCCACTTCGGCCATCACAATGATGTCTCGCTCCGGGTCTCCGGCCCGCAAAGCGCTGAGACCATCGCTCAACTGGTCACCGAGCACGAGGATCAGGCGGCTTACCACGGGATTTCCGCTCCGGACCAATCGAAAAACTGGCCGGTCTGATCCGGTGTCAGCCCATCCATGACGGCCAGCAGGTTTTGCGCCGCCTCGGCAGGTGGCACCGCCGGATGCCGCCCAACGTATTTTTCGGTAAACCGCGTTGCGACAGTGCCGGGGTGCAGCGACACCACCGCCGCCTTGCTGTGGGAGCGCGCCAACTCGATGGCGGCGCAGCGCACCACCTGATTGACGGCCGCCTTGGCAGATCGGTAGCTGACCCATCCCCCCAGACGATTATCGCCGATCGATCCCACGCGGGCGGACAAAACGGCGAACACTGACCGACGATCCCGCGGCAGCAAGCGGGCCGCATGGCCCAGCACCAGCGCGGGCCCGACCGTGTTGAGTGCGAACTGATCCAACATCGCCTGGCCCGAGATCGCTTTGATCGTCTTTTCCGGCTTGGCGTCATTGATCTCCAAGGCGCCTGTTGCCACCACAACCAAGTCAAACGGCGCGTCAACGGTTGAAAGGACTGACGCAACCGACGCGTCATTCGTGATGTCCAAGCCATTTACGCGACGAGACACGCCCGTTACGGCGGTACCGCGCGTCTGCAGCGCCGCTGCTACTGCAGCACCGATTCCACCCGAAGACCCGATGACCAAAGCATTTTCCATGGCAGGTCAGCTAGTCGGAGCACCCTCGGCTTCAACCGTGATCTCGTTGACATACTGGCAAATGCAGGAAATTCGGACTTTTCAAATCGCTATGCCGCGGTATACGTTCCGACCATGGCACAGTACGCGCATATCTCGGCTTGTTCCGCCCCTCGGGCGGTGTCGCTGCGCGGCCTATTGCTCCTAACCTGCCTCTGAGTGTGCCGTTCGGCGCGCCCGCTCAGAGGAGGATGCCTGCGCGCCACAAAGGTTTAGGACAGACACAAGAAAGCTCAGAGACATGACACAGACCACCGACAAAGATCGCGTTGTCATATTCGACACGACCCTGCGCGACGGCGAACAAAGCCCCGGCGCGACCATGACCCATGATGAGAAACTGGAAATCGCAGGGCTTCTGGACGACATGGGAGTCGACATCATCGAGGCCGGATTTCCCATCGCTTCGGAAGGCGACTTCAACGCCGTGTCAGAGATTGCCAAGAACAGCGAAAACAGCGTGATTTGCGGTCTTGCCCGCGCGCAGTTCGGCGATATCGACCGTTGCTGGGAGGCAGTGCAACATGCCAAACGTCCGCGGATCCATACTTTCATCGGCACATCCCCGCTCCATCGCGCCATCCCGAACCTGACAATGGACGAAATGGCGGACCGCATCCACGAAACGGTCACGCATGCCCGCAATCTGTGTGACAATGTTCAATGGTCACCGATGGATGCCACACGGACAGAATGGGACTACTTGGCGCGCGTCGTAGAAATCGCCATCAAGGCCGGTGCCACCACGATCAACATCCCCGACACGGTCGGCTACACCGCCCCGGTCGAAAGCGCTGATCTGATTAAGCGCCTGATCGCCGAGGTTCCCGGTGCGGATGACGTGGTGTTTGCCACGCATTGCCACAACGACCTTGGCATGGCGACCGCCAATTCGCTGGCCGCGGTGGCCGGTGGCGCGCGCCAGATCGAATGCACCATCAATGGTTTAGGCGAGCGCGCGGGGAACACGGCGCTTGAAGAAGTCGTGATGGCCCTGAAAGTGCGCGGCGATATCATGCCGTACACAACCGGCATCGACACGACCAAAATCATGCATATTTCCCGCCGTGTCGCGACCGTGTCGGGTTTTGCGGTGCAATTCAACAAGGCCATTGTCGGCAAAAACGCCTTTGCGCACGAAAGCGGTATCCATCAGGACGGCATGCTGAAAAATGCCGAAACCTTCGAGATCATGCGCCCGCAAGACGTTGGCCTTTCGGGCACGTCCTTGCCGCTGGGCAAGCACTCGGGGCGCGCGGCCTTGCGCGCCAAGCTCAATGAATTGGGATTCGAGCCCGGCGACAATCAACTGAAGGACATCTTTGTCCGCTTCAAGGAGCTCGCCGACCGCAAGAAGGAAGTCTACGACGACGACCTGATTGCCCTGATGGGCGTCAGCGAAGCCGAGGAAAATGATCGGCTGAAAGTTGTGTCGATGAAAGTTCTGTGCGGCACGGGCCCGGCAGAAGCAACCATCGAGATGGAAATCGACGGATCAGATCATTCGGCCACCTCCGAAGGCGACGGCCCGGTTGATGCCACCTTCAAAGCGGTGCGGTTGCTGCATCCTAACAAAGCGCACTTGCAGCTGTACCAAGTGCACGCCGTGACCGAGGGCACCGATGCGCAAGCTACGGTTTCCGTGCGTCTGGAAGAGGATGGTGTGATTGCAACCGGCCAGTCCGCTGATACGGACACGGTGGTCGCATCGGCCAAGGCTTATGTAAATGCGCTGAACCGGTTGCTCGTTCGGCGGGAAAAATCGGGTCCCGGCATAGACGCGCGCGAAATCAGCTACAAGGACGTCACATAAGACAGCAATCTGCGCCCCGGGCCATCACGCCCGAGGCGCGTCAACCTTCGCGTTGGGCTGGTGCGCACGCGGACCACTGGCGGCGCAGACGACGGCGCAGGCCAGATGCACAAAACGCCGGATCGCGTCGGTAGGTGTCACTGTCCTCGGCCTTGGGCCGCTTCTGCACCTGCAGATCGCGGTGCGCAGGCCCCCTGGGAGCCCGGCCGATACAGGCGAGTTCCAGAACGGCAAGCAAGGTTGGCTTCGACATGTCAGACTCCTATTCCAAATGCACTGACATCCTGATGACCATTCACGCACCGCGACAGGAACGTGATCCGTCCCCTTGTAAGGACCCGTAAGTCGCCCGTAAGTTGCTTGGCGACTGGCCACGTGATCTGGCACAGTGATATGGCGCGAAACAAACATGGAGCCGCACGCGCAATGTCACGCCAAGCCTCGCTTTTTGCCCGGAAACTGCGCGCCTATCGCACGCAGGCCGGCGCGCATGGCCGGTTGACGCAGGAAGCGCTGGCAGACCGGTTGGGGGTCAGCTGTGAGGCAGTGGGCAAATACGAACGATCCTTGTCCTATATCAGAGGCGATCTGGAGCATCGGCTGGTCGACCGCTTGGGGTGGAACCGCACCGAGGTAGAGGCTTGCCGGCAGGATTGGGACAGCTTCCGCGTCAACCCGGCCCAAACCTATCGGGCCCTGTCCCAGGAAGAAGTGACAGAAGTTTTCGGCAACTGGACCCAAGCGGCCCACGCGGTGACTCAACTGGTCGATGAAGAGCTTCGGTCCAGCTTTTCCGAAGGGTTCAACACAGATGACAGCATCTGGGTTCCCATTATCGCCGCCTATCCGTCCCACGGGGGGTTCATCACCAAGGGCGAAACACTGGTGGGCCATTGGGGTATGCAATTCCTCGCGGACACCGATCGCGACAGTCTGCGGGCTCGGACCTTTGTGGAATCGCATCTGACCACTGACTGCCTTCGACGACCGATCTTGCCCGGCCACTACTACGGGTATTGCCCTGTTGTAGTGATCGCGCGCGGGCATGAAGGGGCTGCGCCCTGCCTGCTGTCATCATTTGTATCGTTTCTCGAAGGCTTGGCCGAACGTGAGGTGTTTGTTGATGGAATTGGCGCAGCTGCCATATCTGCTGAAGGGCGCCAGTTCTGTCAGGATGTGGGCATGACCCGGATTGGCGCGCATCGCACAGTCCCGGGCGTGGAGTTGTGGGAGTTGCCGGGCTCTGGCGTCGCCCGCTCGTTCTTCGCCCGGAAAAGCCCGCGGCTCAGATCTGCCTACGCAGCAGAGTTTGGATAGCCGTCCCCGGTCGACCCAAGCGAATTCGCGCTGAACCTTACGGAATGAGACCTTTTACCTGCGAGAGCCGGGCGATATAAACCAAAGCGCCCGGACCCACATCGAGTCGCGGGCCACAACGTAATTCTCGAGCAGGCAAACATGTCGATATTCGGAAACCTGGGCGGGCTGTTCACCTCGGACATGGCCATCGACCTCGGCACCGCAAACACACTGGTTTACGTGAAAGGCCGGGGGGTCATTCTGTCGGAACCATCCGTTGTGGCCTATCACGTCAAGGATGGGGTCAAAAAGGTGCTGGCTGTCGGGGAAGACGCGAAGCTGATGTTGGGACGAACCCCAGGCAGCATCGAAGCGATCCGGCCCATGCGCGAAGGCGTCATTGCGGACTTCGACACAGCCGAAGAAATGATCAAACACTTCATCCGGAAAGTGCACAAACGCTCGACCTTTTCGAAGCCCAAGATCATTGTCTGCGTGCCGCATGGCGCGACGCCCGTCGAAAAACGGGCGATCCGTCAATCCGTGCTGAGCGCGGGCGCTCGCCGCGCCGGGCTGATCGCAGAACCAATTGCCGCGGCCATCGGGGCGGGGATGCCAATCACCGATCCAACCGGTAGCATGGTTGTGGATATTGGCGGGGGCACCACCGAGGTTGCGGTGCTGTCACTGGGCGACATCGTGTATGCCCGTTCGGTGCGCGTGGGTGGTGACCGTATGGACGAAGCAATCGTGTCCTACCTGCGCCGTCAGCAAAACCTGTTGGTTGGGGAAAGTACCGCGGAACGGATCAAAACCAGCATCGGCACGGCCCGCATGCCAGATGATGGCCGCGGCGCATCAATGCAAATTCGCGGGCGCGATCTGTTGAACGGCGTACCCAAGGAAATCGAAATCAGTCAGGCACAAGTGGCAGAAGCTCTTGCAGAACCAGTGCAACAGATCTGCGAGGCCGTGATGACCGCGCTCGAAACCACACCGCCGGACCTAGCCGCTGATATCGTGGATCGCGGTGTCATGCTGACAGGTGGCGGAGCATTGTTGGGCGATCTGGATCTGGCCTTGCGCGAACAGACAGGGCTGGCCGTTTCGATCGCAGATGAAAGCCTCAACTGCGTGGCTTTGGGCACCGGCAAGGCGCTAGAGTACGAAAAACAACTGCGCCACGCGATTGACTACGACAGCTAAGGCGCGCACGTTTGGGCAGCCCCGTTCGGGCCTCGCGGCGAAAAAGGGGAAGATTTGGCCAAAGACCGTTCACAACGGGAGGATTTTGCGGGTCCGCTAAAGCGGATCCTGCTGGCTATTCTGATCTTGTGCCTTTTCGGAATTTTTCTGGTGTGGCGGATCGATAGTCCGCGCGTGGAACGGTTTCGCGCCCAAGTCATCGACGGGATCGTTCCCAACCTAGAATGGATGATGGCACCAGTGACCGGCGCCGTGAACCTGGTCCGCGATTTCCAATCCTATCAACGGCTGGCCGAACAAAACCGCGAGTTGCGCCGCGAGTTGCGTCAGATGCAGGCTTGGAAGGAAGCTGCCCTGCAACTGGAACAGGAAAACGCGCGCCTCTTGGATCTCAATAATGTTCGACTGGATGCGCGGCTGACATATGTCACAGGGGTGGTTCTGGCCGATAGCGGATCGCCGTTCCGCCAGTCTGTTTTGCTAAATGTGGGAGCCCGCGACGGGATCGTCGACGGCTGGGCCACGATGGATGGGATTGGCCTTGTTGGTCGTATTTCCGGCGTCGGCCAAAACACGGCGCGCGTCATTTTGTTGACCGACCCAAGCAGCGCGGTCCCGGCCACAGTGCAACCATCAGGCCAAACTGTTCTAATAAATGGCGATAACACGGTCGCCCCATTGATCGAATTCGTCGAAAGCCCCGACCTGATCCGCCCGGGGGATCGGGTCATCTCGTCCGGTGACGGTGGGGTGTTTCCGGCCGGGTTGCTGATCGGCCAAGTGGCCGAAGACAGATCAGGTCGGTTGCGGGTGCGACTGGCGGCAGATTATGAACGGCTCGAGTTCCTGCGGGTCCTGCGTCACTACGGCATCGAAAGCATCGAAGATCCCGGTGGGGTCGTGACACTTGATGGGCCGCGCGCACCCGCGCGCGTCGCAGAAGACGGTGCCAGCGATGGCTGAGCTGACCACATCGCGCGTCTGGATGATGCGCAGCGGGTATCTTGCCCTGATGGCCGCCATCATCTTTTTCCATCTTTTGCCCCTGAACACCCAACCGAGACAGTGGGCCCCACCTGACCTGGTCCTTGCGTTTACTTTTGCTTGGGCGTTGCGCCGACCAGATTTTGTGCCGGCTTTGTCGGTTGCCGCCGTTATGCTGGTTGCGGATTTGCTGTTTCAACGACCCCCGGGGTTGCTGGCGGTGTGTGTCGTCATTGGGTGCGAGTACCTGAAAACACAGTTTGGCGGACTGACGGATGCCAGTTTTGCCGGCGAGTGGGCCTCGGTTGCCATTGTGGCGGCAGCGATCATGGCCGCGAACCGGATCATTCTTGCCATCGTGGCGGTGGATCAGGCACCTTTCCTTCTGGCCGTCATCCAGTTGATGCTGACGATTGCGGTGTATCCGATCGTGGTTTGGGTCACGCATGCTTTGCTAGGCGTCAGAAAACTGACACCCAGCGACGCCGATGTCTTGGGGAACAGAGCATGAGGCGCAATCCTAGAGAGCTTGAATTCACGCATCGCAAGATGTCTCGCCGCGCCTTGCTCTTGGGCGGCGCACAGGTGGCCTTCATTGGGGCTTTGGGTTTGCGGATGCGACAACTTCAAGTCGACCAAGCCGATCAGTTCCGACTGCTGGCCGAGGAAAACCGCGTCAACATCCGACTGATCCCTCCAACACGCGGCGAGTTGTTTGACCGTGACGGCCGGGTGCTGGCGGAAAACACTCCAAGTTACCGGATCATTATGGTGCGTGAAGACGCAGGCGACGTCGAGGCCGTGATCACGCGCCTGTCCAAGCTGGTTGAACTCGACGACGAAGACCTCAATCGCGCCATGACGGAAATGATGCGCAGCCCACCGTTTCTGCCGATCACGATCGCCGATCAAGTCAGCTGGGACGAGATTTCGCGCGTTGCTGTAAATGCACCGGCCTTGCCCGGGGTCACCCCCGAAGTTGGGCTGACGCGCGTGTATCCGCGGCGCGATGACTTTGCGCATATCGTGGGATATGTCGGACCGGTCAGCGATTATGACCTGAGCCAGATCGAAGACCCCGAACCGGTCCTTCGGATCCCTAGGTTCCAGATTGGCAAGGTTGGGCTGGAAGCAAAAAGAGAAGACAACCTACGCGGCAAAGCGGGCGCCAAACGCGTGGAAGTGAATGCGAGCGGCCGGATCATGCGCGAACTGGATCGCCGTGAAGGGCAACCTGGCGCTGATCTGCAGCTGACCGTTGACGCAAACCTGCAAGCTTACGTCCAAGCCCGTTTGGGCACGGAAAGCGCCAGCGCCGTGATCATGGACTGCGACACAGGGGATTTGCTGGCAGTCGCGTCGTCTCCGTCATTCGACCCCAACCTGTTTGTCCGTGGCATTTCGGTTGCTGATTATCGGGCTTTGACCGACGACATTTACAGACCTTTGGCCAACAAGTCTGTACAGGGCACGTACCCGCCTGGCTCCACGTTCAAAATGGTGACAGCTCTTGCGGCCCTGGATGCCGGCGTGGTGAGCCCGGATGACACCGTATGGTGCCCCGGGCATCTTGAGGTGTCGAACCGCCGGTTTCATTGCTGGAAGCGGGCGGGCCACGGTCATGTCGACCTTGAAAACTCGCTGAAGCAAAGCTG
>CAWUIW010000104.1:0-10889 GCA_963922515.1 uncultured Rhodobacterales bacterium
GTGATTTCCGAATTTCTCGCCAAAACCTACAAAGATCCTTTCGTGTGGGGGCAAAACGATTGCGCGCTCTGGTGCGCTTCTGCTGTCTGTGACGGTACGGGCTTTGATCCGGCTGCGGATCTAAGGGGTACTTACTTCAGTCGGTTCGAGTGCCGTCGCATTCAAATGCGGGCCGGAGGACTTGTCGGGCTGATCGCGCCGCGCATGGTGCATCCGGCTTTGCGCGATTTGAATGGCGATGGTGTCGCGATCTTGTCGCTGGGCAGGCAAAAGCTGTGCGGCTTGATCATCGAGGGGCGTGCGGTTGTCAGAACGCAATCGGGCATCCGCGTTGACGATGACTATGACGTTCTGAGGGGCTGGTCATGGTAGCAGCGATTGCGGCGGTTCTGCCATTTGCGGGCATCGTGAGCGTTGGGGGTGTCGCCCTGACAACCGCAGCGGGCGGGCTGACCCTTGCGGGCATTGCGGTGAATGTCGCTGGTAGTCTTTTGTTGTCGGTTGCAACAAATGCTCTACTGCGACCAGATATTCCAGAGGCAACGCGCCCGGAAAACGTCCAGACCACAAGCAAGAACGCTGCGGGGCCGCGCCAAGGGTATTTTGGGATCGTCAAGCTGGGTGGCAACGTGGTCTTTCACCGGGCGGATAGCGGTTTCAGCTATCGCGTGATCGTGCATGGTCATGGTGAAATCACACGTATCCTGCAAGAGTACCTCAACAATGAGCCTGTGCAGGTTGATCCGTTGGGGGCAGTTACTGACGATCAATATCAGCACGGGGGCAGAACACGGGCGCAGCTGCATCATCGATTGGGGCAGGTGCCCGAAACACACTACGCGGAAGTCACCGAGATCTGGGATGAATGGTCATCAGCCCATCGGTTGGATGGCCTTTCGACAACGCTGTCGATCAGCGAAAGTGTAGGGCCAGAAGACTTCAACAGGGTGTTTCCTAACGGAGAGCCAGACGTCGCGATCCTGGCCGAAACCACCAAATGCTTCGATCCGCGAACCGGCGCGCCCGCGTTTACCGAAAATGCCGCCTTGGCAATCGCACATTATGTGGCGTCGCCCGATGGCCTAAACCGTCCAAATGCGCTTGAAGACGTGGACTTGATTCCGCAGGCGGACATCTGTGACCGTGATGCGGCCTTGGTCGCAGGCGGAACAGAAAAGCTCTTCAGGATCAGCGGCACCTATCTGTTGAATGAGCGTCCGCAAGACGTTTTGCAGCGGATGTTGGATGCCTGCGCGGGCCGGATGCGCTTAAAGCCAACGGGCAAAGTCGCTTTGAAAGTCGGGGTTTGGGAAGAGCCTAGATTCACGTTGGACTTTTCGTACTTGGTTGAGGTGTTGGAGGTATCAACCGGCCCGGATTTGCTGGATCGATACAACGAGCTGCCCGCGCGCTTTATTGATCATGATCTTGAATACATCGAAGTTGACGCAGAACCGTGGCGAGATGAAGCGCGGACAAGTGAAGACGGAGAAGTTCTGGTCGGGCAAGCCAAGAACCTGCTGATGGTGCCATCACATCGTCAGGCGCGCGCCATCATGAAAATCATGACCGAGCGTGACAACCCAAGGCAAACGATCTCGCTGATCTGCAAGCCTGCAGCTCTGGCGGCGATCTATGAAGACACGCTTGCGCTGAACATTCCGCAATTTGGTTTTGTGGGCGACTATGAGATCAAAAGCCACGACCTGAGTTTTGAAAAGGGCCTGCTCAAATCTGTGCGCCTGGATCTGCGCAAGATCGATGCGTCCGCGTTTTCCTTGGCCCTGGACGAACAAGGTAGCGTTCAGACGCTGCCAGAGCCTCAAACCTCTGCCGGTGTGCCCTTGCCGGAGAATGTCACCGCTGCATCGGCGGGCGTACAGGTCGCTGCCAATGCGTTTGCGGCCGGAATTGGTGTGGGCTGGGAAGCGCCTCCGAGCGATGCTTTGACGCCTGTGCTGAAATACACGCAAGCCGACGAGGAAAATTGGCTGGACGTGACGGTGGGTACCGGCGCGACGAGTGTAACGATTTCTGGCCTGACGGATGGTCAGGCGTATGACGTTTCGTTGGCCTTCATGACACCGGGCGGAGTTTTGGGGGAAGCGGTCATTATTGAGGATGTGACGGCGTCGGCTGCAGCGGATGCGCCAGTGCCGCCGACAGGGTTAGTGGTGACGGACATTGGCGGGGGGCAAGCCTTGGTCGAGATGACTGCATCGGCCAGTGAAAGCCTGTGGAAGACTGAAATCTATCGCGACGGGGCGCTGGTGGGCGTGACGTTCGCAGATCCCGGTACCGGCATTTCCTTTGTCGACAACAGCGGGTCTGGGGTGTTCGCATGGACGGCCCGGTCGATCAACGTATCAGGCAGGATGTCTGACAGTGATGCTGGTCCCGTGACCGAGACAATCGTCTGAACTTTCTGAAAATCGAGAGGTAACAGCATGACCTATCCGCATGGCGGGGCAGGCCAGATTTGGCGTGATGGTGAGGATCCGGCAAAGGGCCAAATTCGCGATTGGGGCGTTGACGTCGAAAATCGCATCGTGGCTGTGGAAGCAGCGGCAACGGGCACCGCGCGCTACTACCGCGACACGTTGGCAGAACTAAGCAACATCGCGACGCCTGCCCTTGGCGACGTGGCATATGTGCTCGACGATCCCGGCAATACCGGCACGTATCGATATGATGGTGCGTCCTGGGTGCGCGAAGCTGATTTGCCCGTTTCACTGAAGGACGTGGACATCTTGCGCGAAGAGCTGGCCGCGAAGGCTGATCTGGAAGGCGGCAAGGTGCCGGTTTCACAACTTCCCCCAATTGTGCAAAGCGTCAACGGTTCTGCGGGTGCTGTGACGATTAATGCCAGCGATTTGGACTTGGGCAACGTTGACAATACCTCAGATGCCAACAAGCCGATTTCGACCGCAGTCGGACAGGCCCTGGCGTCGAAAGCTGAGGCATCAAATGTTGAGCAAATCGAAGCCAAGACCAACAACCTGACGGTCACGCAACCCGCGAACATCGATAACATCAAGGCCGACGTGAATGGGCCGCTGTCGCGCGCCATTGTCGAGGCGGGGACGTGGACGCCAAGCGCTAACGATCCGCTGCGGTATCCAAACACTGACGATTTGGACGCGCCGGTTGGCACGGTGATAAAGCGCGGTTTCCGGTTTCGCGTTGTTGGGGCAACAACCACAATCGATGGAATTGAATACGTTGCGGGCGACTACATAGTCGCCCAAGTGAGCGGCCCGGCTGATGACACCTATGCGGCCAACTGGCGGCATGAGCCGACGATCTATGACAGCCGCATCGATCAAATGGTCGAGTCACGTGTTGATCCGGTTGAGGACGAACTGGCGGAGCGGGGTGTTCGGTTTGAAGCGGCCCTGTTCGAAACGGATTATCAAGACCGCACGATTTCCTGGCAGGGCTTGCGAGCTTTTCGCCGAGATACGTCCAACTTTACGACAATTCCATCTGGCTCGGTGACGCTCGATGAGCGGGCCGATCCGGCGCAGACAAGGCGATTTCGCTTGTTGGTGGACCTGAGCGATCAAACACTGACCGCCTATCTGGAAGGGACACAACCGGCGGCGGTCGGCAATCTGCACCTTGTTGCCATTGCAGTCGACGATGTCGCGGGCGAAGAGATTGTGATCCACGGCCTGCCGATCATCGAAAGCCGCAGAAACGGTGTTTCGCTCAACACAGAGGTGCGCGACGCGCGGCGCGGTGAGCTGACGTTATTGGAGGGCATGGCTTATGAGGCGGGGCGTGTGTTTCCGGCAAGCGCGACGATTGCCGGTGTCGCCGAGGCGGGCATCACGTTCTATCAGCCGGGCTTTGATGACAACGGGACGGTCTATGCAAACGGCGCGGTGAAATTCTCTGAAATGCGCGTTACGCGCAACCAAGGTGTGCGATCAGACACCATCCCCGCTTTCGTTTGGCCAATCCCGTCCGACACGGAAATTGGTCTGCTTTACTATCGCGTACAGGACGGGGCGATCAGCTTTGTGGGTGTCAACGACACGCCCGTTGATGCATCGGGCAGTGACTGGTTGTTCGTGGCCTTCATCCAGCACAACGAAGGGCGCGGCGTCACGCAGGTCATCACAGACCATGACACGATCCTTGCGCCCAATACCACGGCGATTGCCGGGCCGCGTGCCATTCGTGGCGGGCTTGGGGTCTATTCGGAAATTCTGGATGCGCGGCTTTTGCGCGATCCGAATGACCATACCCTGCCGCCCCAAGTTTTTGCCGACATGGCCGCCGTGAATCAGCACCTTTTTGACCGCCTGGTCGAAGTTGAACGAAACCATGATGCGCTGAAACGGCGCGTCGACGGTCTTTAGGAGCAATAAAATGGGCAATCTTTTTGTTAACATTATGTGCGACGATCTGGCGGCCTATGACGCCGATCGTTGGGGTGGCTTTGTGCAAATGCCAAACCTGGACGCGATGAAGGCCAATGGTCTGAACTTCACGTCGGCTTTAAGTCCGTCTGCCATCTGCAACCCGGCGCGGATCGGCATCTATACCGGCCAATACATGTGCAAACCGGGTGGCGCGGGCGGTCATTTCATCGTGGCCAATCCGCAGGCTGCTTGGCATGACCATGGTGACCCGAACAAGCTGCCGAATAACGAGATGTCAAAGAGCCTGATGGGCATTCTGCGTCAAGCGGGCTGGCAAACTGTCATTCGCGGTAAGATTTTCCATCCAGCGGCAGACACGAACACGATTGCTGCAAACCTGTTCGGGGCCGGGTACGCAGAGTTTACACCGCCTGATGTAAATACGTCGGGTGTTACGCCCGATAGCGACCCCGATCTCGCTGGGTTCATCGGTACGCTGGAAGATGTCAACAACCCGGAATGGTGGGCGGTTCAAGACTGTCTTGCAGAAATCAACGCGTGGGATCCGAGCGCCGGCGATCTGCAGGTCTATATCGGAATTTACCCTCCCCACAAGGACTGGTTGCCCGCGCAGGTTGACTGGGATGCCATCGGCACGCTGACATCGGCGGTGCTGGACGGACCTGCCGACTATGACCTGCCATGGTACACGCAACAGGTGCAGGTCATTCAGGACGGGTCAGGATATACGGAAGCGCAGTTGATCCGGCAGCATGAGGCATATCTGGCCAGTATGCACAAGCTGGATCGGTGGCTGGGTCTGATACGTGCGGCCATCGAAGCAAAGTCTGCGGCAATAGCGGCGAGCGGCGGCAAAAAGAATGTCATACTGACAAGCGACCACGGTTACTTGCTTGGCGAAGTTGATCACCTTATCGGCAAAACCATTCCGGCTCCGGGTGTTGCGCTGTCACCGCTGGTGATTGAGGCGACCGACATCGCGCCGGGACTGCCCGCCTACGACCGCGCCGTGAGCTTGCTTGATATCTTTCCAACGGTGCTGGGTTATTTTGGTATCGATCCGACGCCTTACGGGGTCACACTCAACGCTGCCGATGAGAACGGTTTGGATGGACGCGATCTGAGCCCGACTTTTGATGGAACCATTCTTACTGCAAAAGATCAATTCTGCCAGTTCCACGGAAACATCGGCGTTCTTGACGGTGGCGGCAATTGGATGGGCATGTTCGCAATGTCCGGAGGGCGCGACGACGCGAGCGACCGCCCATTTGACAGCCATATCGTTAACAGGGCAAACGATCCTTGGGGCTTGGGGCCTACAAGCACCAATCAAGCGCAATATGACGATTTGCTCGCCAAAGTAGAAGCTTTTGGTTTCCACCTTGCGCCGTCAGATCAAGAGCGGTTGGAGGCGGGCTTGGGACGGACCCAAATTGGGCTCGCCTCGAAAACCGGCGTTATCGAAAACGGCACCGGCGTCAACATCATGTACATGACTGGTGATCAGAGCGTCGATATCCAAGCGGTGCAATATGATGACGGCAGCCTTGATATCATCTCAATCGGTGGGCGGGTGATGTATGATCAGCATTTTGGCGGCGGTGTGGACAAGGTGTTCCACGCGCAAGGCACGTCGGCAGAGGATGGCATCACGATATCCTTTGATCGTGACCATCCTATCGAGGTTCTGTTGCCGCGTGGTGCGATCAACCTTTATGCCACAGACCGAGGTGACATCATCCATTTGCAGGGCAATGAGGGCGCAGAAATCAGGGCCGGGGACGGCGATGACCGGGTGTTCGGCTCAAACCTGGGCGCGTCGGGCAATTTCATCGACGGCGGCGACGGTGATGACACGATCACCGCAAGTGACGGTGCCGACACGCTGATCGGCGGCGCGGGCGATGACCGCCTGCAGCCGGGCGGCACCGGAGACGTGACAGACGGATCTGCGGATATCGTATCGCTGGGCAGCGGCAGCGATATTGTCGATTTCAACAACAGAGATCAAAAACTCACCGTTCTGGATTGGGCGACGGCCATTCAATCGGATAACAGTCTTGTGGATCGCTTCTTTGTAAAAGCGTCCCTCTTTCCAGAGGTCACAACAGCGGCGGACGTTGTGGCGGCGCTCACGCAAAACGGGGACGATGTGGAGCTGTCGTTGAACGGCGGCACGTTCCATTGCACGTTTAAGAACGCCACCTTGGCCATGTTCGCCGAAGCGAATTTCGCCATCACCTGACCACCCAAAAGACTCGGAAACCCACAGCCCTGCATTGCGGGGCTTTTTGCATTGGAGATATGCAATGAAGTTAATCTCAAACTGGAAAACAGTTATCGCGCGCGCGCACTCGATGTGGGCCGTCTATCTGGGCATTCTGCTGCTCTTCATGCCTGATCTGATCTATTGGACCACGGGCGTCGATACCAACCCGCGAATTTGGATCTATGCGTCGCTGTGCGCATTCCTTTACGGAGCTGTATTTCGGCTCTGCGATCAGGGCATTGATCGGACAAAGCTGGAATCACATTGGCTGATCGTGGTCGCTGGCCTTGCGCTTCTCGCCATGGTGCTGGTCCCGCACCTGCGCGCCGTTGACCTGGTCGTTGAAACGCCACTGGCCGAACCGGAGATCGTGGAGATCGCGGAGATCACCGGTGTGCCCGATGTGGCGGCGGATCCAGAGCAAGCGTTCCTGGCCGCCGCTGTCCCGTTCATCGGTCGGTGGGAAGGGCTGCGGCTGGACGCCTATCAGGACATCGTGGGCGTCTGGACCGTTTGCTATGGTGAAACCAAGGGCGTGAAACCCGGTGATCGCTACACCCGCGCAGAATGCGATGCCATGTTGGCACGCGAAGTGCTGTCTTATCGGACCGGTCTGCATCGTCACTTTCTGACGGAAACGGTCGAAAGCCGATTGCCTGTCCCCCGCGACGTGGCCTTTACCAGCCTGGCCTACAATGTCGGTGTTGCGGGGGCAGGCAGAAGCACCGCCGTGCGCCGTTTGAACGATGGGAGCATCGCCGGTGCATGTGATGCGCTGACCTGGTGGAACAAGGCAGGCGGGCGGGTTGTGCGCGGGCTGGTCAACCGACGGTCTGAGGAAAAGGCAATGTGCCTTGAGGGTGTCGCGTGACCTGGCTGGCCGCGCTATTCGGCCTGCGTCGCGGCGTCGTCATAGCCTTGCTGATCGGCGGCGTTCTTCTGTCGCTGGTCGTGGCGCGCGCGTGGATCCGGTACGACGCGCAGGCTGATCTGAAATCTGACATGGAAAGGAAAGCCGATGCGATCACGCGTGACGCGATCAGCGCTGATTTGGACTATCGCAAGTGCCGCGATGATGGCGGGGTGTATGCCTTCGACACCGGTGCCTGTCAGCGGCCTGAGTGAAACGCTCGGGGACAGCTTGCCGGGCGCGCAAGGTAAAACCATCACCGATCAAGAGGCCATTGATGTAACCGTCGCCCGCGCGTGCCGCGCGCGGGTCTATAGCCGCGATAAGTGTCGGCTTCACACAACCGCTAGCAACAGGCGGATCCGCGAACTTGCGGCTGCATCACAAGGTTAAAACAAACATGACCGGGCAGACATCACAGGCAAAAAACAAACCAGAGGCTGATCGGGTGATCGACAGAAAGAACTTGTTTCAAAGCGTCGTGACCATTGTGTCGATGTCAGTGGCCTGTGCGGGGGCTTACTACACTCAATCGGTCAAAATCGAAACGCTGCGCGGCGAGGTCAGGGTTTTGGAAACAAGGCTGGATTCATTCGATACCGATGTGAAGCGGCGGCTTGCCAACATCGAAACAAAGCTAGACCGGGTGTTGTTTGGCTTGCGCGGGGATGGGGGGTAGCTCTTGTCGGTAGGGTAGTGGGTCACTTTGAAATTAGAGGTAGTGGGTCACTTTGGAAATAAGCGGTCCTCTAAATGGTATCTGGATCAAGCGCTTTGATCGCGCGATTTATGTAGGTTATTGCGCGGTCAACGCCAACGTTGTGAGCCGCTACGATTTCGTCCGGCTGCTCTGTTTCTTCCGGCTTCAAATGGCCGTGTAGTGCGATCTGCCCTGCGACGCTCATCAATGCCGCGCGCGCAGCGCTAAACTTTTCCTTTGCAGCTACGCGACCCGGTTCCGCCGCGTGGGTTTCGCAAATCTTACGGCATTGCTGCCATGTCCCATTACCAATTTGTTCCTTGTCGCACCACGCTGACCAATGCTTTACGTCGAGGTCTTCGGGGTGAACTGTGTACTTCGTTCCGAGCGCAACATGTGTCTCGTAGCCAAGTCCATTGTCGCGTTTTTCCCAAGTCAGTGACATATCATTCGTCCTTTCGTTGTCTGCGTTGAAGTACATATAGACAAATATTAAAGTACGCACAAGTATTAAACGTACGAAAAATAGATTGACGCGTACGAAAGTGCGAAATACATTGCTGCGTATGAAACCATTGTGCCACAACCGCCGCTATGCGGATTGGATACGGATACATGCGTCGCAAAGCAGAATTAGAGGCTGCGGGCGCAGAGAAGTTCTACATGGACGGCGAGAAAAGCCAGCGCGAGGACAGGGTGGCTCTGTTCCGCGATCTGCGCTCTGGCGACACATTGGTGCTGGTCGCGATTTCAGATCTTGGCGCCGGCAAGGGGTTGCGAAACATGCGCGCTGAATTGAAGCAACGCGGCGTAGCTATAGAGGTCGCGCAGCCGGTTGAGATCAAAGAGGCTAAGCCTATTGGCCGTCCGCGCGCTGGCGGACTGTCCGATGAGCAATGGGATTGGCTGGAAGCGCGCTGGCACGATGTGTCCGTTGATGGCGCGTACCTGCTGGATAAAGCCTGCGAGATGATGGGACAGGACAAGGGTGACAGACGGGCCCGAGAGCGCGTGAGGCAAAGGCTCTTACGTAAATTCGGATCTCGTAGATAGGAGGATCAGGATTGATGGGCGCGCGGAATTGTGCGGGCGTTTCTGGGTCGCGCCAGTCAAGCGCAGCATTCGCGACATTCGGGGAATGGGTCGGACGAAAACCCGGTAGGCCGACGACCACCGCCGCACCTAGAAATAGGCGGGGGTGCCGAGTAGGGCGCGCGTCCTTCAATCCTGATCCGCAACGAAAGGAGCCGAAGGAATGAGCGTTTCACCCTCGATCCGCTACACCGCGGAACAAGAGGCCGCCGCCCGCCGCGCCTGCTTCGAGGATTGCGCCGCGGGCGCTCACCTTGATTTCGAGGCGGGTTGTTGCTCGGTCTGCCGGTCACCCGCCGAGTGTCAAGGGTGGGTGCCGTATCTCAACAAAAAGGAGCCTTCGGAATGAGAACGTTTGCCCTGACCACGAGGCATGTCATGCGGAAAAGGCAAAATATCGTGGTCCATACAAAGGAGCCAAAGACATGACCGACTTAACCCGCGAAGAGAGGCACGTTATCGCGCACGCCCTGGGCCTGACCCCTCGCGGCGGCTCTCGAAAGGCTGGGCGGCGTTGGGCGTATAGGAATTGGTTTGGCGCTGGCGGCAAGGACGTTGACACGTGGCGCGGCCTAGTCGAGCGCGGCTTCGCCTGTACGCTGCAACCGACGGACCCGGCCAACAAGACGCCGGGCTTTGCCGTCACACATGCCGGAGCGGTAGCCGCTGGCCTGCGTGATTATGTGCCGTCCAGCCTCATCGCAAAGGAGCGGTAGAGTGATTGCGGTTTGGTTCTCTTGCGGCGCTGCGTCGGCTGCCGTGCTGAAGTTGGCCCTTGAGCGGTTCCCGCGCGAGGACGTGCGCGCGATCAATCAACCGATTGCCGAGGAACACCCGGACAACCGGCGGTTTCTGCGCGACGTGGCGGAATGGTGCGGCATTGAGATTGAGGAATATACCGCGAGCAAATATCCGGCGGCGTCTGCCGTCGAGGTCTGGGACCGGCGCAAGGCCATGGTATTCCCGCACGGTGCGCCGTGCACCGTGCACTTGAAAAAAGAGGCGCGGCAGGAATGGGAGGCGCTGCACTCGCCTGACTGGCACGTCCTGGGCTTCACGGTCGAGGAAAAGGGCAGGCACGAGCGCTTCACGGAAACAGAGCGCGCGAACGTGCTCCCCATACTAATCGACGCGCACATGACTAAGGCGGATTGCGGCGACATGATCCGCGCCGCCGGGATCGACCTTCCCGCGATTTACGATCGCGGATTTCCGAACGCGAATTGCCTGGGCTGCGTCAAAGCGACCAGCCCGACATACTGGAACCACCTACGGCACGAATTCCCCGAGGTTTTCGCCGCGCGGGCGGAGCAGTCCCGCCGATTGGGGGTCAAGTTGGTTCGCGTCGATGGTGAGCGGATATTTCTGGACGAATTGCATCCGGCAGCACAGGGCCGGCCGATGTGGACAATGCCGTCATGCTCGCTCTTCTGCGAAGAATGGACGGCGTCAGCGATGGCAGCGGAGTGATACATGCTAAAAGCACAAACGGCTGAAATGAGTGCCGAGACCGTCACGGCCCGCGTC
>CAWUIW010000105.1:0-10713 GCA_963922515.1 uncultured Rhodobacterales bacterium
GCTGCTGACAATGGGCTTGATACTGCTTCTGGTGCTGCGCTTCAGCCCGCGCGGTCTGATCCCGGAAAAGTGACTCATAGTGGAGGCCGGTAGATCACCGGCCTTTGAACAGGCTGCCCAGCACGCCCCGCACGATCCGGCGCCCGGTTGTGCCGGACAGCTCGCTGATCACGGCTTTGGCCACGGCATCTCCCAACGAGTTGGCCTGACGTGACCCGCGCGACGTTGACCGTGTCACGCGAGAGCCGGAATACCGCCGGGCCGCGGAGAACTCACGCGCCATCGCGGTCGCTTCTTCGGCGGCTTCTTCGGCCTTTTCGGCCTCTTGCGCGGCAGCTTCGGCGCGTTTGGCGAGGATTTCATAGGCCGAGTCGCGATCAACCACCGCCTCGTACTTTCCGGCTAAAGCCGAGGTTCGCAAGACCTCTTGCCGCTCGGACGGCGTGATGGGCCCCAATTGCGAGCCGGGTGGGCGGATCAACGTACGCTCGACGATACCGGGCACCCCCTTCTTCATCAGCATCGAGGTCACGGCTTCGCCGACACCAACTTCCTTGATGGCGTCCTCGGTCGAAAAGCGCGGGTTCTCCCGATAGGTTTCGGCCGCCAGTTTCAAGTTCTTACGATCCTTCGCGGTAAACGCACGCAACGCATGCTGCACCCGATTTCCCAATTGGCCCAGAATGTCCTCGGGGATGTCGCCCGGGTTCTGGCTGACAAAGTACACACCAACGCCCTTGGATCGGATCAGTCGGGCCACCTGCTCTACCTTGTCGACCAACGCTTTTGGTGCCCCATCGAACAGCAGGTGCGCTTCGTCGAAAAAGAACACCAGCTTGGGTTTGTCGGGGTCGCCCACTTCGGGCAATTCTTCGAACAACTCACTGAGCAGCCACAACAGAAACGTGGCATACAAACCCGGGGCAGCCATCAGCTTGTCAGCGGCCAGAATGTTGATCACCCCGCGTCCGTCCGGAGCACATCGGATCATGTCGCCCAGGTCGAGTGCAGGCTCGCCGAACAGTTTGGCGCCGCCCTGATTTTCCAAAACCAGCAACCTGCGCTGGATCGCACCGATAGAAGCGGTCGAGATATTGCCGTACCGCAAGCTGAGTGTGCCGCGGTTCTCACCAACCCACACCAACAAGGCTTGCAGGTCCTTGAGGTCCAGCAAGGCAAGTCCCTGTTCATCCGACAAATGGAACGCAATGTTCAGAATTCCTTCCTGAGCTTCGGTCAGTTCCAGTAACCTTGCCAAAAGAAGCGGCCCCATTTCCGCGACGGTCGTGCGCACCGGATGGCCCTGCTCGGCAAACAGATCCCAGAACGCCACCGGGAAAGGCGCATAGCCAAAATCATCGAACCCGATCTTGGCGTTTCGGTCCATGAAAGCGCCGTGCAGTTTTCCGGTTTCGGATCCTGCCTTCGCCAAGCCGGACAAGTCACCCTTGACGTCTGACAAAAAGACGGGAACGCCGGCCGCAGAGAACCCTTCAGCCAGAATTTGCAAAGTCACGGTTTTACCGGTGCCCGTTGCCCCGGCTATCAATCCGTGCCGATTTGCGTACTTTAGCGTAAGCCCCTGTTTTTGTGCATATTCTGGGCCGCCACCACCGACAAATATCTTACCGTCCACCTTTTTTCGTCCCTTGTTCATGAGCGCTTTCAGCCACCATACAAAGTTAACCTTTGACTGCGATAGTCGAATTTGTCCGCTTGAGTTGACACTTGCGGGCAACTTCCTCCCTGTCAGACTGGCCGTGCCTTCGGGCACGGCGTTTTTTTGCTGCGGGTTTCGCAAGGAAGCGTCTGATTCAGTTGATTTTATGCGTTGAAGCGGTTGACCGCCGTGCGTGCCTCTCGTAACGTTCCGCCATAACTAAGTCGGCCGGTCCGACGGGGAGACACTGTTTGAGGGAGCCCAATGCGGCTCCCTTATTCGTGACGCATCGTTGACAGGTTTGCAGGCGCATTCGGCGATTTCCGACCTGACAGCGGAAAGCGCCCGTGCTACCCCCCTTGAACAAATCGCGACGAGAGAAGAGAGAGATAAAACGTGCTGAAGCTCACGATTTCTACCTTGTTGGCCGCCGGCCTCACCGCGGGTGTACTGGCAGCGCAGGAAACCGCCTCGGAAAATGCGACACCGCCAGAGCTGGACCTGGGTCAGCCCGTTATCCAAGGGCCTCAGATCGGCGACCGCTACCTGAAAGAGGCTTTCGGGGATTGGGAACTTGTTTGCATCAAAACCGATCTGGAAACGGATCCCTGTTCGATGATGCAAATCCTTGTCGATTCAACTGAAAATCCCGTGGCCGAGGTTTCGATGTTCCGGCTGGAAAATGGCGGACAGGCCGCAGCCGGTGCCACAATCGTGGTGCCACTGGAAACCTTGCTGACCGCGCAATTGACCATTTCAGTGGATGGCGGAACCGCCAAGCGATATGCGTATTCCTTCTGCAATCCAATTGGCTGTGTCGCGCAGATTGGTCTGACCCAAGCAGACATAGACGCGTTCCGGCGCGGCAATACGGCACAGATTTCGATCCGGCCGGCACAGGCGCCGGATCAGTTGGTCACGGTCGACATGTCTTTGACCGGTTTCACCGCGGCCTATGATGTGGTTGATGTCGTAACGAACTAGGCCTGCGCAGAGTCAGATCCGTCTCAGCGCCAGTACGGCGTTGAGACCACCAAATGCAAACGCGTTGGACAAGGCCACGTTCACTTTGGCATCGCGCGCTTCATTGGGCACCACATCCAGCGCGCATTCGGGATCGGGTTCTTCGTACCCGATGGTCGGAACCACGACGCCATCCCGCAACGCCATGATGCAAGCCAGCAGTTCCACTGCTCCGGTGCCGCCTATCAGGTGGCCGTGCATCGATTTTGTCGAGCTTATCATCAAGGTGTCGGCATACGGTCCGAACACATCGGCGACGGCTGCGCACTCTGTTTTATCGTTGGCCGCCGTTCCTGTTCCGTGGGCGTTGATATAGCCCACGTCCTCAGGCCCGATCTGCGCATCGGCCAAAGCGCCAGACATAGCTCTTGCGGCGCCCTGTTTGCTGGGCATCACAATGTCAGCCGCATCAGAAGACATGGCGTAGCCAATCACCTCACACAGAATTTCGGCGCCCCGGGCGCGGGCATGTTCATATTCTTCGAAAACAAAGACGCCGGCGCCTTCTCCTTGAACCATGCCATTGCGATTGGCACTAAACGGTCGGCACGCATCTTTTGACATCACGCGTAAGCCTTCCCATGCTTTCACGCCACCAAAACACAACATGCTTTCGGACCCGCCTGTCACCATGGTCTTGGCCATGCCGGATCGCACCATTTGAAAGGCCTGCGCCATCGCGTGGTTAGATGACGCACAAGCGGTCGATACGGTGAAGGCCGGGCCCTTCAGGTTGAAATCCATCGACACGTGACTGGCGGCCGCATTGTTCATCAGTTTTGGAACAACGAAGGGATGAACACGGTTTTTCCCGTCTTCATAGACGGATCTGTAGTTGTCATCCCAAGTGCTGACACCGCCGCCTGCTGTGCCCAATACCACGCCGGACTTGGCCGCAAGGTCGCCACTGAACTCCAGCCCCGACTGTCCGATGGCTTCTTTGGCAGCTGTCAGTGTGAACTGGGTAAACCGGTCATAAAGCGCCATTTGTTGGCGATTGAACCGCCCTTCTGCCTCGAACCCGCGCACCTGTCCACCGATCTTGATCGCCAGTCGGTCCACATCCCGAAAGTCCAGGGGGCCAATGCCGCATCGACCTTCTCGCATGGCCTCCATGGTTTCGGACACGGAATGGCCCAAAGCATTGATGGTGCCGGCCCCGGTGATCACCACGCGGTTCATCGTTTTGCGGCCCCTATGCTTTTTCGTTCAGGAGTTTCTGAATACCATCGATGATCGCCGCGACATTCGAGATGTCGAAGTCGCTTGCCGTCGGTTCGTTCGCATTGAACGGAACCGAGATATCGAATTCTTCTTCGATCGCAAAAATGCTTTCCACCAACCCCAGACTGTCAATGCCAAGATCTTCCAACGTGCTGTCCAGCGTGACATCGGATGGTTCCAGCACCGCCTGCTCGGCGATTATCGCAATCACCCTGTCCTGCACGCTCATCAATCGGCCCCTTGTAAGGTTTTTGGTGTTCCGCCGATTTAGTCGCTCGGGTCGGATTTGAAAACCGCCTTCTTCAAGGCCGCGACATCTTTGAAAAGCCGGGGCAATCTGCGCTGCGCCTTATACACCTCGATCTGTGTATCCATCTTGATGCCGGGATATCCCAGCATCACCTTACCGGCAGGTGCGTTCGACAACACCTTTGTGCCGCCCCCGGTGATCACCCGATCCCCGATGAAAAGATTGTCAGCCACGCCGGTCTGACCACCCAGAACAACGAAATTGCCGATTTCCACTGACCCCGAGACACCGGTCAGACCACATAGGAGGCAGTGCTGACCCACCCGCGTGTTATGACCAACATGAACAAGGTTATCCAGTTTCGTGCCGTTGCCGATCTGGGTGTTCCGGATTGTTCCGCAATCGATCGTGGAATTGGCGCCGACTTCTACGTCATCACCAATCCAGACACTGCCCAACGAGTGGATGCGTACGTATTCTTGTGACTTTGCATCCCCCTGATCGCCCAGCGAGGCACGGGCCTGTTCTATCCCGGACACCTCAGGTGTGACAAAGGAAAACCCGTCTGCCCCGATCCGGGCGCCGGGCTGTGCGCGGAACCGGTCACCGATTTCGACACGGGCCCCAATGCTCACGTGATCGCGGACAACCGCGTGCGTCCCGATGACCGCGTCAGCCCCGATCGTGACATGCGGGCCGAACCGGCAGCCAGCCCCGATCTTCACGCCCGGTCCGATGACGCAAAAGGCGCCAAGCGAGACATCCTCGGCCAAGGCGGCTGTTGGATGAACAACAGCGGTTGCGTGAATGCCGGGCGCGTCCCCCTGCCCCGGATCCATGAGCGCGGTGAGCCCCGCCATGGCCAGCCTCGGACGTCCAACCAAGATCGCAGCATCAAGGTTCAGCGCTTGCCAATCAGCATCTTCCCACAGCATCGCAACGCGCGCGTCTCCTTCTGGCAGCGCTGCGGCGTAGTGCGGGGCCATTGCCATGGCCAGGTCACGGGCGCCGGCCGATCCAGGCTCTGCCGCTCGGTCGACTTCCAAGGTCAAATCGCCCTCCGCGCGCGCCGACACGGCATCGGCGATGGCCTGTACGGTGTAAGGCATCAGACATCCGATCGAGTTGTTCCGGTGAGTGGTGACCTACCCGCGAACGGCGGATATGGCCACCCCTTCTTGCGACAAGGCTTGCCAGATCTTTGCGTCCCGCTCGTACACGTCGCGGCGGTAGTGGATCTTGCCCTTGTCGTCGGTAAAGGCGGTCCGGTAGATCAAATGCACGGGGACCGGCGCCTCCAGCTCTACCTTGGTTTCGCGGCCCGAACTCAGAATGCGTTGAAACTCGTCCTTTGGACGGTCCGTTTGCGCCGCCAGCAAGGCATAGGCAAAGTCAAACGGGTCCGCGAGCCGGATGCAGCCGTGGGAATATGCCCGGCTTTCACGACCGAACAGCGCTTTTTCCGGCGTGTCGTGCAGGTAGATGTTGTGCTTGTTCGGGAACATGAACTTCACCAAACCCAATGCATTGCGCTGACCCGGTGGTTGGCGCATCGCAAAGGGAAAGGTGCGCGCCGAATACTGGCTGAAATTCACCGCCCCTCGGTTGACCACGCGCCCGCGACTGTCGGTGATTTCCAGATAGCTGACCGCATTAGGGTTGCGCTGCAGTTTGGGCAAATACTCCTTGGTGATGATCGAGCGGGGCACATACCAGCTTGGATTGATCACCATATGCTCCATCACGTCAGAAAACTCGGGGCTGCGCCGGTCTGATTGGTTTTTGCCAATCACAGACCGCGTGCGAAACGTGACGCGCCCATCATCGATGATCTGCGCATGGAAGTCAGTTAGATTGACCAGAACATGCCGGGTCCCACGAGCCCGGTTCAGCCACCGCTCGCGTTCCATCGCCACCACGACGGACTGCAGCCGCTTTTCTAAAGAGACATTGACCTGTTGAATGGTCGTGGGGCCGGCAACTCCGTCCACTTCCAGTCCATGCGCGTCCTGAAATGCGCGGACGCCCGCTTGCAGTTCCGGCCCGTATTCAGCGCGCGGGGTCGGCGCCATGTAGCCCATTGCGATCAACCGGTTGCGCAGGGCAATAACCTCTCCGCCTCTCTGGCCGGGTTCAAGCGCCTTGGCGCGCACAACCGGACCCCAGCCGCGGCGGCTCAATTGGCGCTCCATGACCATTTTCTGTTTCATCAAGCGGCGATACTCATGCGAGCTGGGCGGCAATGATGCGAAAAACTCGGCCGGATCACTGGACGAAAACTTCATCAAGTACCCCGCGCGGTCGCGGTACGGGACTTGTCGGACGATCCCCGAGTCGACCCGCGATGGCACAAGAACCCCGGTCTGGGCCGCCCGTGCGTGCGACAGCATGACGGTGGAAAAATGCACTTCCAGACGCGCGAGATCCCGCTCGGTTCTTGCGCCGCGCATCAGGGTGACCAACTTGGTCACATCGTCTGTTGCGTCGGGCAAACCATGATGTGTGGCGGTTTCCAGCGCCGTGATCAACGACTGCCGCCGCTTGGCATGGGCGTCGCTTGACCCGGTCCAAACTGGTTCAAAACCGTTGGAGCGATAAAACGCGGCAATATCGGCATCACGCGCTGATGCTTCGGCCAGCGTTTGCTTGAAAGCTGTGACCTGCGCGTGAGCGGTCGATGAAAACCCAAACAAACACACTCCACAGAGGGCAAGTGCGCTCAAAAACTGTGACCCGAACCGGCGCGCCATGTCAAAAACCAATCTTATCTTCAATGACTTGCACTACGGTTCCGTATGCTGTCGCGATTGTCTATTCACATTTTGTACAGCGCCGTTGATTTGCTGCATTTGTCGTAGCCGTGCATCGCGTACGTCAGAAAAAGACAATTGCCACGGAATCGTCATATTTTGCGCGAAAATCTGCCGAAAAACCCTTGATTTACATTTACCAGGCAAACTGCCCTTGGCTGACGAATCGAGCTGTGTATAAACGTGGCCATGGGGAAATGGGACATCGCGCGCAACGTCGCGCAACGGCAGGATAATAATAGTACAACAGGCAGATAAACCGTCATGAATGACAAGGAAGCAAACGGGCTTTCGCGGCGCGCGCTGCTAGGGGCATTTGCGGCAACAGCTGTTGCAGCGGCGCCGACATTCGCGAATGCCGCCGGGTTTCTGCGCGGGGCTGGCGACATTCGCCGTTTGCGTATGTATTCCGGGCGTACGGGCGAACGGATCGACATGATCTATTGGATCGAGGGCGATTACCTCAAGGATTCGCTTAAGGAAATCAACTACTTCATGCGCGATTGGCGCACTGATCAAGTCAAAAGTATCGACCTGAGGACAATCGACATCATGGCCGCGGCGCATAACATAATGGACGCCAGCGAGCCATACATGTTGCTGTCGGGCTATCGCAGCCCCCAGACCAACGCGATGCTACGGTCACGGTCCCGAAATGTGGCCAAGAACTCGCTGCATCTCCAAGGTCAGGCCGCGGATCTGCGCCTGGCCTCTCGCAGCGTGCATCAGATGGCCCGCGCCGCAGCGAAGTGCAATGCAGGCGGGGTTGGCAGATACTCGCGGTCAAACTTTGTGCATATGGACTGTGGTCCCATACGCACGTGGGGCGCCTGACCGACCTCTATCACCACGTTACAAGTCGTAAACGTCATCGTGACAAGCGATGACGTCCACGTGCGTCTGCGCAATTTACTTTTGACAATGCGCGTCAATCTCAGAAGTCTGGCCCCGAGCACAACCGCGAGGGCGCCGGATTCACAATGCATCCCGATCATCAGACGCAAGGCAGACGCTGCCCATGATGACTTACGTGATGATCGCCCTCGCCTTGTCCGCATTCTGCATGGTCGCCAATCGTCTGTCGAAAACGGTCATCACGGCTCCGCAAGTCTTTCTGGCGCTTGGATTTATAGTCGCCCAGTTTTCCATGGTTCCCGAAATCGGCACCGAAGAGGCTTTGCATATTGTTGCGGAAACAACGCTGATCATCCTGCTTTTCTTAGACGCTGCGCAAATTGACGTGGCGCAGCTGCGGTCCAGATTTGTTTGGCCCGCCCGCATGTTGTTGCTCGGCTTGCCACTCGCAATGGTTCTGGGCACCTTCGCGGGTTTGCTGGTTTTCCCGGACTGGTCACTGGTCTTTGCCGCCCTTGTCGCCGCAATCCTGTCCCCCACGGACGCGGCCTTGGGCCAGGCGGTGATCAGCAATCCGGATGTACCGGATCGACCGCGGCGCGCCTTGATCGTGGAAAGCGGGTTGAACGATGGTCTCGCTCTGCCGGTCATTTTGATGCTGGCCGTGGTCGCCGCACCATCGGGCATGGCGCCCGAAAGTGGATGGGTGGTGTTTGCCGCGAAACAACTGGTGTTCGGCCCGGCTGTGGGACTGGCGATAGGGTACGTCGCGGGCCGCGTTCTGCTGTGGGCCAAACGCACGGACTATACCTCAGACGTGTACGAAGGTATCGGAGCGCTCGCGGTTGCGATTGGCACGTATCTGACCGCGCTTATGATTGGTGGGAATGGGTTCATCGCTGCATTTTGTGCTGGCCTTGCGTTTGGCGCGATCGTGCGTGGCCGCTGCAAATTTGTCTATGAATTCACGGAAAGCGAAGGCCAATTGCTTGCCTGGGCCTCGTTCTTTTTGCTTGGGGCCGTGCTGGTTCCGGATGCCATAGCGCATCTGACTTGGCCGATGGCCGGATTGATTTTGGTCAGCCTGCTGGTGGTCCGTCCACTCGCCATCTGGCTGTCTTTGATCGGAACTGATGCCGCGCCTGAAACACGCCTGTTCTTTGGCTGGTTTGGCCCACGAGGCCTGGCCACCGCGTTGTTCGCCCTGCTTGTCGTGGATCAGTTGGACCCGCAATTGGGCGAAGGCGTGTTGATCATCGCCGTCAACGCCGTGTGGATCAGCGCCGTTTTGCACGGGCTCAGTGCCGTGCCCGGTGCGGTGCTTTATGCAAGACTGTCACGTGCCGACCATATGACAGGTGAAACAAAACCATTGCCGCACGGCACGATAACTGGTCCCGTAGACCACAACTAGCCAAGGGAGACAGCCAAGTTGAAGAGGATTGCGATCGCCCAATTGTCAGATTTGCAGGATCGGGAACCCGCCTATGCGTTGGTTGGTGAAGTTGATCTTGTGATTGTCCGGTTCGACGATGACGTGCGGGTGTTCTACGGGCGCTGTCTGCATCGTGGCGCGCTGATGGCGGACGGGCACGTACGGGGAAACAATTTGATCTGCCCCGTGCACAACTGGGATTATCGCTTGGATACAGGGGTGTCCGAATACGCAAACTCTGAGAAACTGCCGCGTTTCAACGCGTGGGTCGAAGACGACGCCGTTCTGGTCGATGAAGAAGAAATCAACATATGGGCGCTCGATAACCCGCAACCCTTCAATCGCAACGCCTATCTGGGTCTTTATGCCGACACCTCGCACGGCACGGCAGAAGAGCCCCATAATGGCATGATTCAACGCTTGGCACGCAACGGTCTGAAGAATGGTCACCACGGCGATATGGCGTCGATGGGTGTACCGCGCACCGAACTGCCAGACTGGGACGATCTACAAATCCTGACCGCGCAATTGGCCCGGCCCCCTCTTCTGGATGACGCCCCGGTCGGATCAGATGTGGTGATCGGACCCAATGCACAAAAACCGTTGCACTTGAACATCCCACTTTTTGTGTCTGACATGTCCTTTGGCGCGTTGTCGGAACCGGCCAAGCGCGCGATGGCCCAAGGCGCGGAGATGGCCGGAACAGGCATCTGTTCCGGCGAAGGCGGCATGATGGCCGAAGAGCAACAGGACAACAGCCGCTATTTCTATGAATTGGCATCCGGGCGCTTCGGGTTTGACTGGGACAAGCTAGACCGCGTGCAAGCCTTTCACTTCAAAGGCGGCCAAGGAGCCAAGACAGGCACGGGCGGCCACCTGCCGGGCAACAAGGTTACGCCGCGCATTGCCGAAGTGCGCGGGCTGGGCGCGGGCGAGGATGCGATTTCGCCCGCCCGCTTCCCCGAATGGTCAGAACCGGCCCAAATCAAGGAGTTTGCTGACCAGGTGCGGGACCGCACCGGTGGCATTCCCATCGGGTACAAGCTGTCGGCCCAGCACATTGAACAGGATCTGGACGCGGCGCTGGAGGTGGGCGTTGACTACGTCATTCTTGACGGCCGTGGCGGCGGCACCGGTGCGGCGCCCACGATTTTCCGCGACAACATCTCTGTTCCGACAATCCCGGCTCTGGCCCGCGCCCGCGCTCACTTGGACCGGCTGGAACGGTCGGACGTGACACTGGTGATCACAGGGGGGCTGCGGACCCCCGGAGATTTCGTCAAGGCGCTAGCGCTGGGCGCTGATGCAATTGCGGTGTCCAACTCGGCTATGCAGGCAATCGGTTGTATTGCGATGCGCGCCTGTCACACCAACAGCTGTCCGGTCGGGATCGCCACGCAAAAACCGCACCTTTTCAGCCGGTTGGTGATTGAAAAGTCGGCACGGCGTCTGGCCA
>CAWUIW010000106.1:0-10638 GCA_963922515.1 uncultured Rhodobacterales bacterium
CGGCAAGGTCGCGGATGTCTGGATTGCCAGCGCGGCCCCCGTCGCAACCCCGTCGCTTCTGACCCAGGGGACGAAGGACCGGATCGCAGCAAAGACGATTTTGCCAAGCCGCGCCGCAGACAACCTGTTCTGGTTGGGCCGCTACGTGGAGCGATCCGAGCAATACATGCGGATTTTCCGGGCCTATTTTGCCCGTAAGGCGGACAGTGCCGCGCAGGAAGTCGCGATGCATAGCTTCATTCGCAGCCGTTTGTTTCAGGATGCGCCACATGATGCGAACATCCTCGCCGATCGGTTTTCGGAACCGCTGGGCCAAGGTCTCAAAGCGGCATCCCGCATCAGCGATCGGTTTTCACCCGATGGCATGATGGCATTGCGCAGCCTTGTCGACACCGCCAGGCGGCTTGAAGCGAAACCCGTTGCCCCCGACGATGTACCGGCCGAGGTGAGCGGGCTTTTGCGCCAGATCACCGGATTTGCCGGACTTGTCCACGAGAACATGTACCACCATGACGGCTGGCGGTTCCTGAGCCTTGGGGTGTCATTGGAGCGGGCCGCAAACATGGCAGAGCTTCTGGCGGTTTGTCTTTCTGACGATGCCCCCGTCGGTGCACTCGACCTTGCATTGGAGGTTGGCGACAGCGTGGTCTCGCACCGGGCACGTTACCTGCTGTGGTCGAACGCAGCGTCTGTTGCCGATCTGTTGGGGTTGGATCCGCATAACCCAAGATCCATCCGGTACCATGTGTCGCGGGCCAAAGACCACATAGCGCACCTGCCACGGCAGGAGGCGAGCCATGCGCTGAGTGATGTCGAGCGGCGGGTCCTGCTGGCCGAGACCCGTCTGCGCACGACGCCTGCGGCCGAGGTGACGCCGGCCATGCTTGATCCACTCAAGCGTGACATCTGGCAGGTATCTGATGCGCTGACCGGTTCTTTCCTGGCCTGACCCATGATCTACAACGTTCGCCTGACACTGACACATATTTACGATCAACCCGCGGCACATGGCCGGTCGCTGATCCGCGTCGTGCCTACATCGATTCCGGGGCGCCAGCGCCTGACCGCGCATGTGCTTGACGTCACGCCCGTGCCACATGACCGGTCCGAAGGCACCGACTTTTTCGGCAACAGTGTGCTGACAAGCAGTCACACCGAGCCTCATTCCCAGCTGCAGATCGCCTTGGCCTGCCACGTGGCGATGACACCGGGTCTTCCGCCTAGCGATCTGTCCCCGTCGATTTCGGCGCTACGCGAGGATTGGCAACGTGAACGCGATTTGGGACCAAGCTCTCCACTGCATTTTCTGGGGCCTACGGCCCGACTGAAACCCGATCCCGATATTTCGGCTTTTGCTGCTGCCGTCATTTCGGAAACCGCGACTGTCACGGAAAACGTGATCCGGTTGGGCGAGGCGTTGCATGCCGCGATGACATTCGACAGCGCCGCGACCACGGTCGATACGGATGCATCCGAAGCGTTTCGCATGCGGCGCGGTGTTTGCCAGGACTTCGCGCATATCATGATCCTTGGGTTGCAGTCCCTTGGCATTCCAGCCGGCTATGTCAGCGGCTACCTCAGAACATTGCCGCCCGAAGGCGGTGAAAAGTTGGAGGGCGTGGATGCCATGCATGCATGGGTGAAGGCGTGGTGCGGCGTGGCGCAGGGATGGGTGGAATACGACCCGACCAACAAGACGCTGATCGGCGCAGATCATATCGTGGTCGGCTACGGGCGCGAATACAATGACGTGGCGCCCATCCGGGGGCGGTTGCGCTCTGCTGGGGGGCAGAGCAGCGCTCAAGCCGTGGATGTGGCGGTTGTCTCTGGGTCCCAGCCAACCGAATAGCAGAATTACAGCAGGTTTCCGATCAAGTTAGCAGTCCAGCAACCGGACCGATACGTTTTGTTCCAGCAGTGTCAAAGGGCCATAAGATGTCAGGAATGACACGTCCGCCGCATCGCGGCCGACACCGATGCGCACGATCTCGGACGCTTGCGTCATGCCTGTTGCATCGACAAGCCGCCACGCATCATCCAGCCAGACTTCTGCCACGGCGTGAAAATCCTGTGGGCGCACAGTATGGCCGTATGCGCTGACAAATCGCGCAGGTACACCAGCAGCGCGGGAAAGGGTGATCAGCATATGGGCGTAATCGCGACACACGCCCGCCAGCGCATGAAAGCTCTCTGTCGCGGTTGCACCCGGGGGGCTAGCGGCTGGATCATACCGAAAATTGCTGTAAATCCAGTCTGTCATGCTGCCGATCATGGCGCCCGAGGCATGTTCGCCAAACTGGCCCCGCACAAAGTCGTCGAACTGTTCTGAATGACAAAACCGAGACGGCATAAGGTACGGCACAACATCCGCCGGTAGATCGGTAAATGGGCTGGCCCGCAATGTGCCTATCACCGTGGCGGCGCGGTGCACGCGGATATGCGCTGCATAGTGGCAATCAAGCATATCATCCGCGCGGATCCATCGCCGCTGGCCGACGCCATCATCCCCGGGCAGGGCGCGTGTTCGCGGGTCTCCCTGCACAGCGATCTTGGACGTCAGGCATGTTTGATCGGCGTCTGACGTGGCTTCCACCTGCAGCAGCAGGTCAGATCGTGTTTGAGTTGCGTAGCGCAAGTAGGTGTCGACCGCGATTTCGATGAGTGCCTCCACGGCCCAAGGGCGTCACCGCCGACAGCATATTCGGGTCTATTGTCGCTGTGTCCGTATCGCGGCACGGCGACAAAATAAAGCGTTTCGTTGCGTTTTTCGACCCGTGGGGAACGTGTGTGTTTTGACACGAGGGCCGCGGCTTGCCTGTGTCCGACTCCCAAGCCGGGCGGAGAGCTTCAGACCGAAACTTTTGCCAGCAGATCTTCCCGCGCCACGTTGGCCTTGTCGTCGTTCAGTGCAACATGCCCGCGGTTCAAGGCGACGAAATGATCGGCCAAATCAAATGCAAAGTCGAAGAACTGTTCCACCAAAACGATGGCAATTTGTCCTTCTTCCCGCAACTGCGCAATCACGCGCCCGATCTGTTTGATGATGTTGGGCTGAATGCCTTCGGTCGGTTCATCCAACAGCAATACACGAGGCTGGGTGATCAAGGCTCGCGCGATGGCCAGCTGCTGCTGTTGGCCACCGGACAAATCACCGCCTCTTCGATCTTTCATTTCGGCAAGCACGGGAAACAGGTCGTAAATCTGTGGCGGGATGGCATGATCCTTGCTGTCGAGACAGGCAAAACCACTTTGCAGATTTTCCTCGACCGTCATCAGAGGGAACACTTCGCGACCTTGCGGCACGTAGGCAATGCCGGCACGCGCGGCTTGGTAGGCAGTCGGGTGGTTCAAGACCGAGCCATCGATGGCAATCTGTCCATCTGTATACGGGTGACGCCCTGAAATCGCCTTGAGCAAAGAGGTTTTGCCAACCCCGTTTGTGCCCATAACTGCGGTGACCTTTCCCGTCTGGGCAACAAGGTCGATGCCGTACAGGATCTGGCTTTGTCCATAGTGAAGCGTGAGGTTCGAGACATTCAGCATGGTTCAGCGCCCCAAATAGACGTCAATGACGTCTTGGTTCTGCGTCACGTGGTCCAACGACCCTTCGGCCAGAACCGCGCCTTCGTGCAACACGGTCACCTTGCACTCCAAACGGCGTACAAATTCCATGTCATGCTCGATGACGACCACGGCCCGGGTTTCCGCCGCGCGCTTGAGCAGTTCCGTGGTGTGTTCGCGTTCGGCCGGGGTCATCCCGGCGGCCGGCTCATCGACCAGCAACAGGCGGGGATCCTGCGCCAACAGCATGCCGATTTCCAGCCACTGCTTTTGCCCATGGGAGAGGTTACCAGCGCGGCGCGGTAAATCTTCTGACAGTCCAACCTCGGCCGCGATCTCTTCGATCCGGGCGGCACCCGCGGCATTTTTCTTGTAAAGCAATACGTCAAAAGGCCCACGTTTGTTTTTGAGCGCCATGGCGAGGTTTTCGCGCACTGTTTGATCTTCGAAGACGGTGGGTTTTTGGAATTTGCGCCCGATCCCGGCGCGCGCGATCTGACTTTCCGACATCGACAGCAACGAAACAGATTTTTCGCCCCAGATCACGCGGCCTTCGTCGGGTCGGGTTTTTCCGGTCACGATGTCCATGAAGGTGGTTTTGCCGGCGCCATTTGGGCCGATGACCGCGCGCAATTCCGGTTCCGCAATCTGGATTGAAAGGTTGTTGATGGCCTTGAAGCCATCAAAGCTGACCGAAACGCCCGAAACTTCCAAAAGTGTGTTCATGCGTCTTTCCTGACCAGTTTGTCAAAGAGCCCGCCAATGCCATTGGGAAAGAACAAGGTGACGGCCACAAAGGAAACGCCAAGCAGAACCAGCCACCAATCCGTCCATTGGATGGTGTAAAAGCCCAGCGGTACATCCGGCGCGCCCCCACCGGTGAACCAACTGGACAGCAAGGACACAAACGCGGCACCGATGACCGCGCCATAGAGCCGCCCGCGTCCGCCAATGGCAACCCAGACGGCAAGGTAGATGGATGCGATCGGCGCAATCTCGGCAGGGTTGATGATGCCGGCTTGCGGATAATACAACGCCCCGGCGATCCCAGAGACAATGGCAGTCAGCGTAAAGACAAACAGCTTATAGCTTTCAACATCATAGCCCAGGTAGCGGACCCGCGCTTCATCGTCGCGAATGGCACGGATCACGCTGCCCATCTTTCCAGAAACGACCCAGGCAAACAGCAGGTAACCCAGCCCAAGCGCAAGCGCCGACGCCCACAAAAAGACAATAGAAATCCACGCTTGTGGCACTTCTTCGTAGCCGGGGATGTTCTGCAGCCCAGACAGGCCGTTGTTGCCCCGAAGACCGCTGTCGTTCTGAAACAAGTAAAGAGACAGCGCCAGCGTCATCGCCTGTGTGAGGATCGACAGGTAAACGCCCGTCACGCGGCTGCGAAAAGCCAGCCAGCCAAAAACCAGCGCCAATAGCCCCGGGATCAGAACGATCATCGCCAGCTGCAGAAACAGGCTATCGGAAAACGCCCAAAGGGCAGGGAAGTCGGACGAGCCGACCACGCCAAAGATCTGCGTGCCGATGGCATCCACGATTTCCTGCTCGGTGGGCGGGATCGGGGCTTCGGCCAAAGACGCGGCCACGATGCCTTCGGTTCGGGCGTACATCAGCCACATGCCGATGGCATAGCCACCAATTCCGAAAAATGCGAAATGGCCCAAAGAAAGGATCCCGCAATAACCCCATACCACGTCCATCGCGATGGCGATCAGGCACAGGCACAGGGTTTTGCCGAGTGTTTTCACGAAACTCGTGGAAATCAGACCAATGCCCAACGCTTCGGACAAGACCGTGACCCCCAGCGTGAACAAGGCAAGCGACAGCAGGAACCACAACACGGACGGGTTTTGGGCAATGAAAGATGTGCGCATGGTTCAATCCCCCGCCGCGCGACCTTTTAGGGCTACGATGCCCTTGGGCCGGAACTGAATGAACAGGATGATGAACAGGATCATGTAGGTCTGTGCGGCCAGCGTGTTGGACGGGTTGAACCACTCGATCCCTTTTTGCAAAAATCCGATCAGCGAAGCCCCGGCCAACGTGCCCCATACATTTCCAACGCCGCCGACGACCACGGTCATGAAGCTTTGCACAATGTAATCGGATCCCATTTCCGATGTGACCTTGGCGTATAGTCCGATTGCCACGCCGGCGATCCCCGCAATCCCCGAACCCAATCCGAATGTCAGCATGTTGATGTGATCGGGATTGATCCCCATCGAGGCGGCCATGCCAGGGTTTTGCGTGACGGCCCGTACCTCTAGCCCCAACCGGGTGCGGTTCAGGACATACAAGATGAGCGCAAGAAAGATCAGCGCCAGCACGAAAATCGCGATGCGAATGTAACTGATTGCGACCACGTCGTTGATGACCCATGCCCCGTCCAGCCAAGCCGGCGAGGTCAACGGACGGGCTTGCGTGCCAAAGATGTTCTTGGCCAATTGTTGCAAGGCGATCGAAATGCCGAACGTGGCCAGCAGCGTTTCCAGTGGGCGGTGATACAGCCAACGGATGACCAGTCGTTCCATTGCCACACCCGCGCCAAAGGTGATCGCAAAGGCAAGGGGCAGTGCGATCAGGATCGAAACGGTATAATCCGGCACAAACAATTGCACCACGTAACCCGTGTACGCGCCCATCATGATGAATTCACCATGGGCCATGTTGATGACCCCCATCACACCAAAGGTGATCGCCAATCCAATGGCAGCCAGAAAGTAGATCGAGGCCAGAGACAAGGCATCGAGCGAGAGATCCAGCATCTGGTTCCAGCCGACTTTTTGCTCGATCTGGTCCAGTGCGGCGCGCGCGGCATCGGTAAGGGTCGGGTCGGGTTCGTCGTAGATCGCGAAGAACTGATGGGATGCCACCAATGCGGCCTGTTCTTCCGCGCTTACAAGCGCGGGAACCAGTCCCGTAGATGCAAGCTGTGCATAGGCCGTGGTGCGCGCGGCATCTGTGTTCAGGATTTCGACTGGAACGCCGCCGACCGCGCCGCCGTCAATATTGGCGATCAATGCTTCACGAATGGCCGCCGCGTTCACCACCGGTGGCGCCAACCCGTTGCCGACCAATTGGGCGTAGGCCTCGGCGTGTGTCAGGTCCGGGCCGCCCGGATCATAGACTTCTGCGATGTTGCTGTCCGCGGGCAAGCGCACCGCAACCATTGGTTTGGTGCTCAGGATCTGGTTCAGCACCGCCCGCGTTTCGACACTCATGCTGCCTGCCAATGCGGTGATCGCTGACACACGGTCGTCTGTGTCCTCGCCAAACCGGGCCGTCAGCATGTTGGCCAGCTGTTCTTTGCGTGCTTTCAAAGCTGGATCGGGTTCGCTGTCGATCGAGGCGGTCAGGGGCGCCAGCTGATCTGCGGCCGGAGAGCGTGCAATGGCTTCTACGGCAGCAATGCGTCGTTCGATATCCGGGCTGGACAGCTGAAATTGAACCAGCACTTCGCCAATTGCGCGCCGGACACCCCCGTTGGGTCGGACCGCGCGTGTGCCGGCATCGGGACCTGCTTCTGCCCCGGTATCAAGGTCAATGAGAACATCGCCATTCAGGCGAAAAAACAAGCCATCCGCCTCGCGCTGGACGATCTCGCGGTCGCGCCACGCTTCCAGAAAGTCAACGGCCTGCGGCAAACCCGATGCAGCCAGATCGTCCAGTACCACGCCGACGGATCGACGCCCCGGCTTGGCCACTTCATCCGCATGCGTCTGCAGAAGATCTTGTAGCGACTGCGCGAAACTCACAGCGGGGGATGCGCATGCAAAGGCAAGCGCGAGAACGAGAAACCGCAGCATCAGATTTCCAGATGGTCTTGTCAGGAAAATGGCGGGGCGCTGCATGCGCCCCGCGCCGTCTTAGATCAGTAGTTGGACTTGATCTGAACACAGGTCGAGGTTTCAGTGTTGTACATACCGCAACCCAGGTCCTTCCAATCCGATTTCAGAACCGCAGATTCCGGCAGGAAATCGGTCCACGCATCGCCAGGCACCTCGGTGGTCTGGCTGATGATGTCGAATTGACCTTCGGCCGTGATTTCGCCGATCAGTACCGGCTTGGCCAAGTGGTGGTTCGGAAGCATGACGGCCGTACCGCCCGTCAGGTTCGGGAACTCTTGACCATACATGGCTGTGCGAACCGCATCGACATCCGTGGTGCCAGCGGCTTCTGCCGCGTTGACCCACATGTTGAAGCCAATGTAGTGCGCTTCCATCGGGTCATTGGTGACGCGTTCGTCGCCCATTTTTGCTTTCCACGCGGCAACCCAAGCGTCGTTTGCTTCGGATTCAGCGGACTGGAAGTAGTTCCAAGCGGCAAGGTGACCGACCAGGTTCGACGTGTCGAGGCCCGACAGCTCTTCTTCACCGACCGAGAATGCGACAACCGGGATGTCATCTGCGCTGACGCCAGCAGCCGCAAGTTCCTTGTAGAACCCGATGTTCGCGTCGCCGTTGATGGTCGAAATCACGCCCACCTGTTTGCCGTCAGCCCCAAGTGCGACCACGTCAGCCACAATGGTGGCCCAGTCAGAATGACCAAATGGTGTGTAGTTCACAAAGATGTCTTCTTCGGGAATGCCCTTTGATTGCAAGTAGCTTTCCAGAATATTGTTCGTTGTCCGGGGATAGACATAGTCGGTGCCAAGCAAGGCAAACTTTTCAACGCCCAGTTCTTCAAGATAATAGTCGGTTGCCGGGATGGCTTGTTGGTTCGGTGCAGCGCCGGTGTAGAAAACGTTCTTGGAGCTTTCTTCGCCTTCATACTGAACCGGGTAGAACAGAAGGCCATTCAGTTCTTCGATCACCGGCAGAACCGACTTACGGCTCACCGATGTCCAGTTGCCAAAGATCACATCCACTTCGTGAACGGTCAGCAACTCACGCGCTTTTTCAGCAAACAGCGGCCAGTCCGACGCTGGGTCAACAACCACCGCCTCGATTTCGCAGCCCAGAACGCCGCCTTTTGCGTTCTGCTCTTCGATCAGCAGCAGCATGGTGTCTTTCAGCGTGGTTTCCGAAATCGCCATTGTGCCGGACAAAGAGTGCAGCACGCCAACCTTGACCGGGCAATCGGCAAGTGCAGCGGTGCCGCCTGCCAGAAGGGCCACGGTGCTTAGTGTGGCCAGCGACTTGAATGATGTCATGAGGGAATCCTCTGTGATGGGCGCAGAAAGAGGGCAGCAGGGTCAAGTGTTAACCTGATCTCTATATGCTAAGGTTCTCCGCGCAGCTTCAATGTTGCCGTCGCGCCGAGGGATGAGTTTGCCATGACGACCCCTTGGTGCGGCGTTTTTATGTGCCCTTTCGGTAGAGAACAGGCAGGGGCGAGGATGCATATCGCGGCGTTCCGCTCAAAGCAAAGGCAGGATTTGGGGGCGTAACCTCGGCACTAAAGCCCAATTTAAGGGCAGTTCGGTCAAATTAGGCGATTTTCTAGACGAAATCTGCAGGTATGCACAGCTTGACCGGTCAAATACTGTGCGGTTCTGACCCAATAAGTCTGTCGCACGTCACGCAATTCCGGCCGCGGTTTAAGGCAGATTTCGGGTGATCGAGACGTCAGGCAGCTTGATAAGTGATATGCAAACGGGATGAGCTTTGGCCGGCGCGCTAAAGGTGCGCTCTGACCATATCGCGTAGGGCCACTTTTGCCTGCAACCGCGTGGCCAGAAAAACCAACCCACCCAATTTGCGCTGCAGATACAGCACATCCATCGGCACAGGGGGCGGCAGGAACCCATCCTGCACCAACGCCATGCCTTCGGCTTGCATCCGATCCGACAAGGCCGTGTCCGCAAAGTCGTAAACCGCGTTGTCGCGCAACGCGGCAAATGACAAATCAAGCATCCCAGCGATCCGGTCCCGATGGCGGTCTGCCATATCGGTCGACAAGAATCCCAGGTGCACAGCCGCCTGCAACAAGGCAGCCCGCTCGTTTTTCAATCCAGCCAGGAACAGGTCACGGTAGTGGTCGGTCACCGTGCGATCCATGATCCGGGTCGCACCAAAGTCCAGCAATACAAGCTGTTGAGTGTCTGCATCGAAAAGGTAATTGGCAAAATTTGGATCTGTTTGCACCTCTCCGAACTCAAAAAGTTCGCGAAGCATCAGCGCAAACAGATGGGATGCGGCGGCGTTCCGCGTGTCCTGAGATGCGTGCTCGAGGCTTTCGATCGGTCGACCCTGCGCAAATGACATGCACAATACGTTGGGCGTGGACCAGTCGGGATAGAACTCGGGCACCTGAAACTGCGGTTGATCGGCCAAACGTGCCCGGAAGCTGGCCATGTACTGACCTTCACGCGCATAATCCGTTTCTTCGTGCAATTGGCGCTTGGCCTCTTCCAGATAAGGAGCGATGTCGAAATGCGATGGCAATATGCGCGAGGCGCGGAGCAGGGCGCCGACATTCGCAACATCGCTGTCTATGCTACGGGCAATCCCGGGATATTGCACCTTGATGGCAAGGGTCCGGCCGTCTCGCAGCGTCGCGCGATGGACCTGGCCGATCGAGGCAGCAGCGATCGGGCGCACGTCGAACTGCTTGAAGTTCCGCAACCAGTCCTTGCCCCAGTTATTGATCAGGACCTGTTTCAATTGCTTTGGCGGCATGAAATGCGCATCGGATCGTAGACGGGCCAGAATATCGGTCAGTTCGGGCGGCAGAATGTCCCCCGCATCCATCGACAGGAGTTGCCCCAGTTTCATGGCCGCTCCGCGCATCTGGGCCAATTCATTGGTCAATCGCTGAATGTTGGAAGGCGTCAGCACAAGACTGCGCAGGTCGGGCCGCTGCCCGCGTGCGAATTGAATCGCGCTCTGCATAGCCACGTTCCCAGCCACCTGCGTGGCAAAACCGCCAATCCGTGCAAGACGGTTCAATCGGCCTTCGGGGATCGGCACCGCGCGGGCCGATGGGCTTTCGTCATTCATTGTGACACCTGTGGCTGCTGGCGTTCAGGTAAACTGTCGCTACCAGCCGTCAACTGCCAACACGATCAAGACACGGCGCGGTCCTGGCTGTGTTCAATACCCGCGGAGATCGGAAGAGCAC
>CAWUIW010000107.1:0-10418 GCA_963922515.1 uncultured Rhodobacterales bacterium
TCAACGCCGGCTGCGCCCGCTCCCGAAGCTTCGTCTGATCCCGCCGATGCGCCCGGGGCCGTGACATCACCGATGGTCGGTACGGTTTACATGCAAGCAGAGCCGGGCGCACCAGCCTTCGTGACCGTGGGCGCTCAAGTCAAAGAGGGTGATACGCTGCTGATCGTCGAAGCCATGAAGACAATGAACCACATTCCGGCACCCCGTGCGGGCACGGTCAAGCGTATCCTGGTCGAGGATGGCGCCGCGGTGGAATACGGCACCCCGCTGGTGATTGTCGAGTAAGGTCGCCTCAATGTTCAGAAAAATCCTGATCGCAAACCGGGGGGAAATCGCGCTCCGGGTCATTCGGGCCGCTCGCGAAATGGGCATCGCCACGGTTGCCGTTCATTCGACGGCCGACAGTGATGCGATGCATGTGCGTATGGCGGACGAGTCGATCTGTATCGGACCGCCGCCCAGCCCCAAAAGCTACCTTTCCATGGCGTCGATCATTTCAGCCTGCGAAATCACCGGCGCCGAAGCCATCCACCCGGGGTATGGGTTTCTGAGCGAGAATGCGAAATTCGTTCAGATTGTCGAAGACCACGGGTTGGTTTTCATCGGCCCCACCGCCGAGCACATCCGCGTGATGGGCGACAAGATCACCGCGAAGGACACAATGAAAGCGCTTGGGGTCCCGTGTGTGCCGGGATCGGATGGCGGCGTGCCCGATGTCGCGTCAGCCAAGAAATTGGGTGCCGAAATGGGCTATCCCGTGATCGTCAAGGCAACGGCCGGCGGTGGCGGGCGCGGCATGAAAGTGGCCCAGACCGAAGCTGACATGGAAACCGCTTTCATGACAGCCCGTTCCGAGGCCAAGGCCGCCTTCGGCAATGACGAAGTCTACATCGAGAAATACCTGACCAAACCGCGCCATATCGAAGTCCAGGTTTTTGGAGATGGACGCGGCAAGGCAGTGCATCTGGGTGAGCGGGATTGCTCGTTGCAGCGCCGGCACCAGAAGGTTTTCGAAGAAGCACCCGGCCCCTCGATTTCGGAAGAAGCGCGCGCACGGATCGGCAAGATCTGCGCAGATGCAGCTGCCAAGATCGACTATGCCGGCGCAGGAACCGTCGAGTTTCTTTATGAAGATGGCGAATTCTATTTTATCGAGATGAACACGCGCTTGCAGGTCGAACACCCGGTCACAGAGGGCATCTTTGGTGTCGATCTGGTACGCGAGCAGATCCGCGTTGCCGCCGGCGAGCCCATGTCGTTTTCGCAAGATGACCTGCAGATCAGCGGGCATGCCATCGAAGTGCGCATCAACGCCGAGCGCTTGCCCGACTTTGCGCCGTGCCCCGGCAAGATCACCCACTACCACGCACCCGGTGGTTTGGGGGTACGCATGGATTCGGCGCTGTATGATGGCTACGCAATCCCGCCCTACTACGATTCCCTGATTGCCAAGCTCATCGTGCATGGCCGCGATCGGGAAGAGGCCTTGGCGCGCTTACATCGGTCACTTGGCGAGCTGATCGTCGACGGGATCGATACCACCACGCCACTTTTCGATGCGTTGCTGCGGGAACCTGATATCCTAGCCGGTGACTACAACATTCACTGGCTTGAAAACTGGCTTGCGGCTCAGGCTTCAGACACATAACGCCCCACGCGTGTTCCGCGGGTCAGTCCAATGGATCTGACCCCCGAACTGCTTTTGCATGCATACTCGATCGGCATTTTCCCGATGGCCGAAACGCGGGCAGACCCAGAAATCTTCTGGGTCGATCCGCGCCGCCGCGGTATTATTCCCCTTGCTGGGTTTCATATCTCGAAATCGCTGGCCCGCGACATCAGGCGAAGGCCCTATCACGTTGCCATAGACACAGATTTTTCCGGCGTAGTTGATGGTTGCGCAGATCGTACTGAAACGTGGATCAATGCCGAAATCCGCGACTTGTACGTCCAGTTGCATGATTTGGGCCATGCCCATTCCTTGGAAGTGTGGGAAAACGATACGCTGATCGGCGGCGTCTATGGCGTGGTCCTGGGAGGCGCGTTTTTCGGGGAAAGCATGTTTTCCCGCCGCACCAACGCGTCAAAGATCGCGTTGGCCTACTTGGTCGACCGGCTGCGCTTGGGCGGATTCACACTGTTTGACACACAGTTTGTAACGGAACACCTTGCCTCGCTTGGGGCCGTTGAAGTGTCGCGCGCCAACTATCATAACAGGCTGGAACATGCGTTGGCTCAAAAAGCCAGCTTCACAAGCCCGCCTGTACCAGAGCCTCAGGCCGTGTTGCAGCGCAACACCCAGACATCGTAGCGGGAATGATCCAACGCGTTCAACGCGGGCGATGACGCGATCATCCATCCTTGAAACTCGATGTCAGTTTGACCTTCTTGCCGGATCACCAGAAAAGCATAGGCGTCTCCGGTTGGGTTCTGGGCCGGGTACCGGCAGTCGACAAGCAGAACCTCAAGCCCGAACATGGCCGCGGTTTCGCCGGTGCCCAGCTCGATATCCTGGGTTCGGCCGTTGACCTTATCCAGTCCGCGCAAAATGGCGCCGACGCCCGGTGCCGCATCTTCGGCACCACTCATGGTGCCGGCCCACACGGCCGCACATGCAAGCAAGGCCTTACGGATCAATTGCTGGCTCCGTCACCGGACACGAAGCGTAGGAGCAAGGAAATCAGGCTGACCGAGCCTTGGGTGTCCGTCATTTCGTCGCCCGGCTCGAAGTAGAACAACGAGCCACCCGGCATCACTTCGACGAAGTTCCCGCCCAGCAACCCTTCGGAGCTTATCACAACAGCGCTGTCATCGGGGATTTGCACGTCATTTCGGACCGTGAATGTGGTTTCCGCTCGGTAAGTTTCGGGATCCAGCTCCACACCGGTGACCGTGCCAATCTTCACACCTGCCAAGCGCACGTCCGTGCCCACATTCACGCCTTCGACAGAGCGGAACAGGGCATTCAGCTCGTATCCATCGGTGCTTGTGGCCAGACCGGTGGCTTGGGTGGCGTACACGCCAAATCCAACCGCGGCCGCCAGAACCAGACCGCCGACAACGATTTCCGCCGTATTGTGTTGTGACATTGCGCTGCCTTTTACTCGGGGCTCCATGCCTCGTAATCCGAACGATCCGCCGGTGACTGTTGGCGCAAAGAACCTTTTGGTGCGTAGGCCATTGCAGTGCCAGTCAGGTTTTCCTGATGTGGTTTTTCCCAGTCTTTGCGGGCCAACGGTTGTTCAGAAGGCGGTTCGTCCCATGTGCGATGCAGCCAGCCGTGCCAATCGGGGCTGATGCGGCTTGCTTCCGCCTCGCCGTTGTAAATCACCCAGCGGCGGCTATCGTCTTTCGTTTTGTAGAACACGTTGCCCAGATCATCTTCACCAACTCTTACGCCATGCCGCGCGGTCCAAAATTGGGTGTTCAAAGTCTGACCGTTCCACCAAGTCACGGCGCGGGTCAGGGTGTTCAGGATGCCCATGAATGCCTCCGGGAAATCTGCCTCTCTTCATATGGCCGATGCTGGGGTCAGGGTCCACCCCTTCTGGTTGCCTCCAGATGCGTCGCTTGCGCACAACGCCACCAAACAAGCGATGTGTCCAAATTGCACTTCCTGTGGATAAATCATTAACCAAACGCAAAATGTTGCCCGTTTTTCCAGCACATCCCCTATGGATAGATGGATAACAGGTCGTTAACGGCCAAACAAAAAACAAATATTGAGCAGGTCACATGTCGGAGCAGCCCCAGCTTGCGCCGCCCAATCCGGTCTACGGATGGGCGAAGCGCCTGAGTATTTTGAATGACGCCATCGCAATTCCCCCAACCGAACGTTCCTTTTTGCAAAAGGCCGGTGTGTTACATGCAGATGGCACGTATTGCGAAAAGTCCGCGCTGTGGCGGAAAGCCAAGCCGATCACGGTGGCGCCGGACATGCCAAGCGGACCCGTAGAATACATGGCGGGGCGATGGGTCTGGGGCGGCGTTTTGTGGCGACATTTTGGGCATTTCGTTGTTGAAAGCACCGGCCGGCTTTGGGGGTTGTCCACGATGAACGGTGACATTGACGGCGTTGTCTTTGCGCCCAAAAACCCAAACTCGGGGACAAAACTCGCAGGTTTTCAGAAAGACTTTTTGAACATGGCGGGAGCCAAGCAGGTCAAGGTTCTGGAACGACCTGTACGAATCGAGCGGCTCATCGTACCGGGCCAAGGATTTGGCATTGGCGATATATCTGCCGGAACTGAGCGGTGTCGCGCCTTCTTTCGGACGGACTTTGCACGCGACATTAAACCGAATGGGCCAAGGCGGCTCTACCTCAGTCGCAGCCGGATCGGGCCGTCGCGTGGCGCGCTTGTTTGCGAAGACCATATCGAGCAGTTGCTGGCAGACCAAGGGTACGAGATTTTTCATCCTCAGGAACACAGCCTTCCGCAACAGGTGGCCCGCTACAAGGCCGCTGACACCATCATCGCAAGCGAGGGGTCAGCCCTGCATATGCTGGCCCATGTGTTGCAGCCGCATCAAGCCGTGGCCATGCTCGTGCGGCGCAGATCAAAAGCGACCAAGTACATCTCGGGGCATATCGAAAGCTTCAGCGGACGCGCGCCGCTGATTGTCGAACATGTCAAACAAGTCTGGTACCCCGAAGGTCAAAGACGCCCGCGCTTTGCGCGCAGCGAACTGGATATGCGTGGCGTTCAGATAGATTTGGTTGAAAACGGCTTTATCGACCGGGGTGCACCTTGGCCGCAGCCATCGGAAGAGACGATCATTGAATCCCTGTCGTCGCATCCTCGCGCCGTGCCATACCGCGCCGCCCCGTAGGCGCTACGGCACGCGCGCCGTCGCTTCGATTTCGATTTTCATCGCGGGCTCTTGCAGGCCCGCGACGAGCATCGTGGCTGCAGGCCGCGCGACAGAAAACGCCGCACGCGTTACAGACCAGCACGCCGGCCAGTCCTCGGGATCGGTGAGAATGTAGCGCACACGCACTACGTGATCCAATCCGCTACCCGCCTCTTTCAGTGCATTATCAATGGTTTGCAGCGCATTCCTGCACTGATCGACAACATCTTCCGGCATGTGCATCGTGGCATAGTCGTACCCGGTGGTGCCAGCCACATGCACCAGCCCATCGGCGACAACCGCACGGGAATAGCCGATGTTCTCTTCGAAAGGTGAGCCGGATGAAATATGGCGCACGGCCACTGCCGGTTACCCCGCTGTGGCCGGTTCTTTTTCGCTGTCCGCGTGGATCATCAAAGGCGCACTGTCGGTCACGGCCGCCTCTTCGTTCACGACGACCTTGGTGACACTGTCCAGACCGGGAAGTTCGAACATGGTGTCGAGAAGGATGTCTTCCAGGATAGACCGCAAGCCGCGGGCGCCTGTTTTGCGTTCGATCGCTCTTTTCGCGATCGCGCGCAGGGCGTCATCAGTGAACTGCAGCTCGGTATCTTCCAGCTCGAAAAGACGCTGGTACTGTTTGACCAGCGCGTTCTTGGGCTTGGTCAGAATCGTGACGAGCGCTTCTTCATCCAGATCTTCCAGCGTGGCCAGAACAGGCAAACGACCGACAAACTCGGGGATCAAACCGAACTTAAGCAGATCTTCGGGTTCCAGGTCGCGGAAAATTTCGCCGGTACCCCGTTCGTCGTTGTCACGCACATCGGCGCCAAAACCCATGGCTGACCCTTTGCCGCGCTGCGCGATGATCCGGTCCAGGCCGGCGAATGCGCCGCCGCAGATGAACAAGATGTTGGTGGTGTCGACCTGCAAAAACTCTTGCTGCGGATGCTTACGCCCACCTTGTGGCGGCACGCTGGCAACGGTGCCTTCCATCAGCTTCAGCAAAGCCTGTTGCACACCTTCGCCCGATACATCGCGTGTGATCGACGGGTTTTCCGACTTGCGCGTGATCTTGTCGACCTCGTCAATATAGACAATGCCGCGTTGCGCGCGTTCCACGTTGTACTCTGACGCCTGCAGCAGCTTCAGAATGATGTTTTCGACATCTTCGCCGACATACCCAGCTTCGGTCAGCGTCGTGGCATCTGCCATGGTGAACGGCACATCAAGGATGCGCGCCAGTGTCTGGGCCAACAGCGTCTTGCCACAACCGGTCGGTCCGATCAGCAGAATGTTGGATTTGGCCAACTCGATATCGCTGCCCGCTTTTTGTGCGTGGTTCAACCGTTTGTAGTGGTTGTGTACGGCCACAGACAGCACGCGTTTGGCCATTGCCTGCCCGATCACATAGTCGTCAAGAACCTCGCAAATGTCCTTGGGTGTTGGCACACCATCCGAAGACTTCAGGCCATTCGCCTTGGTTTCTTCCCGAATGATGTCCATGCACAGCTCGACGCATTCGTCGCAGATAAATACAGTCGGTCCCGCAATCAGCTTGCGCACCTCATGCTGGCTTTTCCCGCAAAAACTACAATACAGCGTGTTTTTGCTGTCTCCGCCTGAGTTTGTTGCCATGGTCTACCTTTCGGACATCGAGCGTTGAGGCCCCCGCGATTTGCCGCCGGAACCTCGCTGTTTGGTAAGCTTAGGGCAGCCGAACTGGCACCACAATCGCAAAAACGCGCTTTGCTCGCAGGGGCGCGAAACGCCGCGGCGCAAGCGCCATTGCTTTAGGCGTCGGCGTCATCCCCTTTTGGGCGGCTTTCGACGATCTCGTCGATATGACCCCATTCCTTTGCCTCTTCCGGAGACATGAAATTGTCGCGGTCCAGCGCCTTTTCCACAGATTTCTTCGTCTGACCGGTGTGTTTGACGTAAATGTCGTACAGCCGATCCTTCAGCTTTTGAGTTTCGGCCGCGTGGATCATGATGTCGCTCGCCTGACCTTGGTATCCACCGGATGGCTGGTGCACCATGATGCGGCTATTGGGCAAAGAAAAGCGCATGCCTTTTTCGCCGCCGGCCAACAAGACAGATCCCATCGATGCGGCCTGCCCGATCACAAGTGTGCTGCACTTGGGTTTGATGTACTGCATCGTGTCATAGATCGACAAACCGCTTGTCACCACGCCACCCGGGCTATTGATGTAAATGCTGATTTCCTTGGACGGGTTTTCCGCCTCAAGGTGCAGCAGCTGCGCAACGACCAGATGGCTCATGCCATCATGGATCGGGCCATTGATGAAAATGATCCGCTCTTTGAGCAGGCGCGAGAAAATATCATAGGCTCGCTCCCCGCGGCTGGTTTGTTCAACCACCATCGGGACAAGAGTGTTCATATAGGTGTCGATCGGATCATGCATGGAGAAACGCCTGTGTCATGGAGCGGGACCATACCCGCCGTTGGTTACCTGAGTCTTAGTTGCCGCCTAGGCGGGCTTCAAGCCCGGTTCGCGAAAGGCTTGCTATTTAGTAAGCACTGACTTACGGTAAGTTATGACTTACGAAACATCAAGGGGCGAAAGCATTCTCGCGGGGCTGGCGGACCCGACGCGCCGCGCGATTGTCGCCAAACTCCGGTCAGGGCCATTGGCGGTCAGCGCATTGGCCGAAGGCTTGCCGGTCAGCCGGCCAGCGGTTTCACAGCATTTGCGGGTGCTGTCTGACGCAGGTCTGCTGAATGTTACACAAACCGGGACACGGCGCCTGTATCATCTGTCGCCGGACGGTGTTGAAGCCTTGCGGGCCTATCTTGATCTACTTTGGGACGATGCCCTGAGCGCCTTTGCAGCTGCCGCCCACCCCTCGCCAACACAGGAGCGCGACGATGACGGAAACAATCATTAAAACCGTGCATGTGCCAATCTCACCCGACGCCGCGTTTGACATGTTCGCGGGCAATCTTCAGGCGTGGTGGCCCGTTGAAACGCATTCGCTTTCCGCACAATCCGGCGCACGGCCAAAGGACATCACCGTCGAACCCCATGTCGGCGGCCGCATCATAGAAACAATGCACGATGGATCGACCGTCAACTGGGCCACCATCACCGACTGGACGCCGGGCGCGCGGCTTTCGTTTGACTGGTATGTGGGCCGCGACCCATCCGAAGCCACACAGGTTGCTGTCACCTTCCTGCCAGAGCCAGCAGGCACGCGCGTCGATCTCACTCATGGCGGTTTTGACCGGCTTGGTTCTCAGGCCGCGATACTGCACCAAAACTATCACAGTGGCTGGGATCACGTGTTCGGAACACGCTTTAGCGCGGCCTGTGCGACCCGCGCGGCCTGACCCTTGACCGACTGCCCGCGCACGCCACGTTCGCGGGTATGACACACGGCTTCCCCCCAAACCGAACGGCCGCACTTGAACGGCTGGCCCGATTTGTGCCCCGGGCTGGGCGCGACTATGCTGCGCGTCGGAACTACGACTTTGGCCCGAACCAGCATCTGCACGTGTCCACACTCTCGCCCTATCTGCGATCTCGGTTGATCACAGAAGAAGAGGTTTTGCAGGCGGTTCTTGCCCGGCACTCGCCGCAGGCGGCCGAAAAGTTCATTCAAGAGGTGTATTGGCGGACCTATTGGAAAGGCTGGTTAGAGCAGCGACCCCAGGTCTGGTCAGCGTATCAGGCCGGGACATATCGGGCGCGAAACGATATCCAGACACAATCCGGTCTGCGCCAACGTTGGGAACAAGCCTGCACCGGCGACACCGGCATCGACTGCATTGATTTTTGGGCGCAGGAACTGGTGAACACGGGCTACCTGCACAACCATGCACGCATGTGGTTTGCCTCGATCTGGATCTTCACGCTCGAGCTGCCATGGGAGCTTGGGGCAGATTTTTTCCTGCGCCACCTTCTGGACGGTGACCCCGCATCAAACACGTTGAGCTGGCGCTGGGTGGCGGGCTTGCAGACGGTGGGCAAAACCTATCTGGCGCGCCCCGACAACATCAGGAAGTACACGCACAACAGGTTCGATCCCAACGGCGCGCTGGCCAGCTACGCGCCGCCCCTGCCCGCACAACCTGCGCCCACTCCGGCGGGCCTGACCGACCAACAAAAACCCAATGGCACGGCGAACACCGGGTTTCTGATGACCACCGAGGACCTGAGCCCCGCGCACCTTTTCGACTTGGGGCTGACCCCGACACATACCTTGCCTCTGAATGCCTCGGCCGGCTTGTCACCGCTGGCCATGGCCCCAAATGTCTTGGCATGGCAAAACGCCGCGCTGAAAGATGCCTGCGATCGGTGGCAGGATCGTCTTGGCCAAATTGCAGAACCGGCGCTCACCGCAGACACCATCGTGACATGGGCCAAAGACAGCGGCCTGCAGGAAATCGTCACGGCCTACATCCCGGTCGGTCCGACGGCGACGCGCCTGGCCGAGGCGCAGACCAAGCTCGATATACCGATCAAACAGGTTCAGCGTCGATACGACCGCGCCGCTTGGCCTTGTGCAACCAAGGGGTTCTTCAAGTTCAAAGAACATATCCCCCGGTTGCTGTCAGAGCTGGGTGTGGCGCAGGCCGCCTAGTTGCATGCGGCAATGGCGTCCGCCATTTGCGTCAGCACGGCGGCATACAGGTCGGGGCCCTCTTCGAGTTTTGCACCAAGCGGATCGAGCACAGCGATTTTCATATCGGTTCCTTCCGCCACGGCCTCTAGCACCCGGGTGTTGTACTGAGGCTCTGAATAGGCGCAGGCCACGTTCTGATCGCGTACCGCATCCCGCAATTCCACCAGTCGCGCCGGGCTTGGGTCTGATGCGTCACCCGGGCTGATCGACCCAACAACCATCAGGCCGAACTTGGCTTCGAAATACTGGTAAGCATCGTGCATCGTTATGCTGGATTGGGTGCCCGACGCGTCCAGTTTGGCTGTCAGCTCGGCCGTCAGCGATGTCAACTCGGCAGAGGCTGCCTCAGCATTTTGGCGGTACGTTGCCGCGTTTTCAGGATCTTGGGCGGCCAAAGCCTCGGCAATGGCTGCCATCCAAACCGTTGCATTGTCGGGGTCCAGCCAGGCGTGTGGATCAACGCCGTCATGATCGTGGTGGTCATGGCCATCATGACCCGCGTGATCATCGTGATCATCGTGATCTTTGTGCTCGGCATGATCATCGTGATCATCATGATCTTTGTGCTCGGCATGATCGTCGTGATCACCGTGCGCGTCATGATCATCGTGATCATCCTCCGCGAAAATCACCTCTTCACGGAACTGGAACTGAGTGATGCCGGGAACGTCCAGCAGCTCGATCGTGGTTGTTTCTCCGGCCAGTGCTTCCAACGGCTTTTCCAACCAAGGCGTGAGATCATGTCCGATCCACAACACAAGATCGGCCGACTGCAACGCGCTTGCCCCGGATGGCTTCATGCTGAAGTCGTGCGGTGACTGAGTCGCGGGCACCAGCAACGTTGGCTCGCCGACGCCGGCCATGACTTTGGCGGCCAAGGAATGAACCGGTGCGATGTCAGTCACGACCTTTGGAACGTC
>CAWUIW010000108.1:0-10367 GCA_963922515.1 uncultured Rhodobacterales bacterium
GTCGCGTGCCGCCGCTGGAAGAAACGATCGAACGGATTGATGCGGTCACGCGAAACAAGGTGCGCAATTTTGCCGAAGATGTGGCCACGAAAGCGCCCGCCGCATTAGCTCTTTATGGTCCCATCGAAGCCGCCCCAACCTTGCAACAACTGAGGGAGCGTCGCGCGGCCTGATGATCCTTGCAAAACGCAAGCTACGGATCGAGACAGAGCGGCTCACTCTGCGCACTCCGATGCATTCAGATTTTCGGGCGTGGACTGCGTTGCGCAAATCCAGCCAGGCTTTTCTGACGCCATGGGAGCCCAGCTGGGCCAATGATCACCTGACGCGCAAGGCGTTCACAAACCGGGTCTATTGGGCGCAGCGGTCTGTCACCAGCGGATCGGCGCTCCCGCTTTTCCTGCACGAACGTGACACCGAAACGCTGGTTGGTGCCATAACCTTGGACAACATTCGCAGAGGTCCAGCCCAAGCGGGTACGCTGGGTTATTGGATCGGTGAAAGCTACGCGCGACAGGGCTATATGCGCGAAGCCATCGAAGCGATGGTGCATTTTTCCTTCACGCGGCTGGATCTTAGCCGGATCGAAGCTGCATGCTTGCCGGAAAACAAGGCATCCCGCGGTTTGCTTGAACACAGCGGGTTCAAGTACGAAGGCGTGGCACAATCCTACCTTCAGATCGACGGGCGATGGCGCACCCATGTGCTATATGCCTGTTTGCGCAGTGATCGCCGCGGCAAGACGGAAACTGGCTGACGCGCCGAGCATTCGGGCAGGAAACGCGCCCATCGCGTTCATCGCGGCACAAGTTGATCATGCAGTACTGGACCGGTCCGGGGGATAGACTACTCTTTGCGCAGGAGGGCTGTGCTATGATCAGACTTGTCGCCGCGGTTGTAATCGCTCTTGCTTCAGCGGGTTTTGCGGATACGCAAGACCGGCGCCCCAGCCACTGCATCGCGATCGCCGATGCCTCGCCGGACATCGCGTACTTGCACAAAGCCAGCTGGCACGAGCCGGTGCCAGAATACTCTGTGCGCATCCACTATATTGCGCACGCCAGCCTGATGATCCAGACCCGCGGCGGACTCGAGGCGATCACCGATTTCACCGGTTTCGTCGGAAGTGCCCCGCTGATCCCGGATATCGTCACGATGAACCATGCGCATTCCAGCCATTGGACCGCCAATCCGGACCCGGCAATCCCGCATGTTCTGCCCGGGTGGGGACCGCTCGGCGAGGGGATTGACCATTACTTGGACCTTGGCGAAATGCTCGTGCGAAATGTTTCCACCGACATCCGTTCCCAGTTTTCCGGGGTCGAGCCCAAAGGCAATTCGATTTTCGTGTTCGAAGTCGAAGGTCTGTGTATTGGGCACGTGGGTCATTTGCACCACGTGCCAAATAATGAACAGTTTGCCGCGCTTGGTCGATTGGACGTGGTCATGGTGCCGGTTGACGGCGGCATGACGCTGCCCTTGCCAGACATCATAGAGGTGGTCCGCCGCCTGAAATCGTCGATCGTTATTCCGATGCATTGGTTCAGCACCTACTCCTTGCAAGCGTTCATGGTGGCGATGTCAGATGAGTTCGCCGTGGTTGATGCCGGTGGACCGTCAATCGAGGTGTCATTGCGAACCCTGCCTGATCGGCCGACCATCATGTTTCTCCGCCCGGAATTTTTGACGGAAGAAAACTAATCGGGTTTGCCTTGCCAGTTCTGATGTTAAATCAGGGGTATGGGACTAAACGCAGCCAACGAAACGTTTCGCGAGCAGCTTTTGCAACATGTGCCGGAAGATGTTCTGCGCGCACCGTCTGATGCATATCTGAAAGAGCCGCGTGGCCGCTATGATGGTGCGGGTGGGATACTTTCGCTGCCCCGGACCACGGATGAAGTGCGCGCATTGGTCGAAGTGGCTGCGCGCGCCCGTGTGGGTGTTGTGCCATACGGCGGCGGAACCGGACTGGTCGGAGGGCAGATCATGTCCGACGGCCCGGCGCCGTTGATCATATCCTTGGAACGCATCGATCGCATCCGCGCGATCCACCCCGATGAAAATGTTATGATTGCAGAAGCAGGAGCCATTCTTGCCAATGTCCAAGAGGGTGCCCGCGCCGTCAATCGGCTGTTTCCCCTGTCGCTGGCGTCCGAAGGATCGGTGCGGATCGGCGGAGCCTTGGCCACAAATGCAGGGGGCGTCAATGTTCTGCGCTACGGCAACACCCGCGACTTGTGTCTGGGTCTGGAGGTTGTATTGCCCAGCGGCGCAGTTTGGCACGGACTGTCCCGCCTGCGCAAAGACAACACCGGATACGATCTGAAGAACCTGATTGTCGGCGCCGAAGGCACGCTGGGTATCATCACCGCCGCCTCGTTGAAACTCAGCCCGGTCCCGGCCGAGACCGGGACAGCACTATTCGTCGTGCCCTCACCGCACGCGGCACTTGGACTGCTGTCGATGGCGCGGGATCACCTTGGCGAAGCCGTGTCTGCATTTGAGCTGATCCATCGACAGGGGCTCGAGTTCTTGTCTGAAACCATGCCGAAGCTGGCCCAACCATTTGCGGATAAACCGGAGTGGTGCGTATTGATCGATATCGGTCTGGCCAAGGGAACAAGCCCACAGACGTCGCTGGTGGACTTGTTCGAAGCGGCCAGTGACGCCGGATTTGCCAGCGACGGGATCATAGCGCAGTCGCAAGGCCAGCGCAGCGCCTTGTGGTCTGTGCGGGAAAGCATACCGGAGGCCAACAGGCGGATTGGATCCGTATCAAGCCATGACATCTCGATCCCGATTGGCAGCATTCCGGAATTCATTGCCACAGCGCCCGGTGAAATCGCCAAGATTGGTGCCTTTCGGATCAACTGTTTCGGCCATGTCGGGGATGGCAACCTGCACTACAATGTATTCCCCATGCCGGGACGCAGCCGCGCCGATCACGAAAACGAACGCTCAGCAATAAAGCAGGCGGTGCATGACCTGGTGCACAGCATGGGCGGGTCAGTCAGCGCGGAACATGGGATCGGGCGTTTGAAAGTAAACGACCTTGAACGCTACGGCGATCCGACTAAGCTTGCCACAATGCGGGCGATCAAAGACGCGCTGGACCCATTTGGCATCATGAATCCTGGCGCAGTCTTGCGGTGCAGTTAAGCTGCTCTAAAGTCCGTCAAAGGTGCACAAGGCATGCACATCCATGCCCATAGCCTCCAGCACCTTGCGGCCGCCAAGTTCAGGTAGGTCGATGATAAAGGCGCATGACATGATCTCGCCGCCCAACCGTTCGACCAGCTTGATCCCCGCCGCGGCTGTGCCACCAGTGGCCAGCAGGTCATCAACCAAAAGAATGCGTTCGCCCGCTTGAATGGCGTCGTCGTGGATTTCGACGATCGCTTCGCCGTACTCCAGCTTGTAGTCTTGGCTGATCGTTGTGCCGGGCAATTTGCCTTTTTTGCGGATCGGTACGAACCCGACACTCAACTGGTGGGCAATGGCGCCTCCTAATATGAAGCCGCGTGCTTCCAAGCCGACAACCTTGTCGATCCGCTCTCCGGCGTAGGGGTGAAGCATCTGGTCGATTGCCATCCGAAAACCGCGCGGATCTGCAAACAGTGTTGTGACGTCGCGGAACATGATCCCTTCATGGGGGAAGTCGACGATCGTGCGGATGTAGTCTTTGACGTCAGTTTTCTTTGGCATCGGCATGTCCCGGACAGAAAAGTACCGCAGGGGTGTCGCCGAATGCGTGCATCAAATCAAGGGAATATCCCAAACGGGCCTGCCCGCAGGCCCGTTTTTTGGCTTCAGAATGAAAATACTCGACGATAGAGCGAGTCCGCCATCCAGCGCAGATGTGGTGTTTTCCAGTCCAGACGTTCGCGGACCAAAAATGTCTTTGCAATGCTCACGTTCATTTGCCTTTTCCTTCTTGTTGTTGTTAACGTCGATGGCATATCGACATTGCATATATTATGTATATACAATGCATATCAAAATGTCAAGATAGGACCACAAAGCGTGACGAAAAAAGAAAAGAAGTCCGCAACGAAGAAGGACAGTCAGTTGGTGTTACGTTTGGACAAACAAGAGCGGGATGCGTTCGTCGAGCTTTGTAAATCACTCGACACAAGCGCAGCGCGCGAAATTCGCGCGTTCATTCGAAAGTTCATCAAGGAAAACGAAACCTAGGCCAGCCTTGGCCGCGAGCGTGTCACAAAACCCGGCCGGCGACCGCGTCCAACTTGGACAATAGCGCCGGATCGCGCTTTTCCGGCGCAGTTAGAATTGCAAACTCCAAAGCCCTGTCGCAGCCGTGGGGGCATGGGTCCCGCTGTGGTCCAAGCAATGCGGGCAGGCGGGACACCAATGCCCTGCCTTTCTCGGCATTACCGGTTAGCGTCTTGATGATCTCTGTCACATCCACTTCGCCATGATCGGGGTGCCAACTGTCGTAATCGGTGATCATGGCCACGGAGGCGTAGCACAGTTCCGCTTCGCGGGCGAGTTTGGCCTCGGGCATGTTTGTCATCCCGATCACGTCGCAGCCAAAGCTGTTCCGATACAGGTTGGACTCCGCCAATGTTGAAAACTGTGGCCCTTCCATGGCCAGGTAAGTACCGCCGCGATGCACGGAAATGCCTGCATCCTTGGCCGCGGTTTCGCAGGCGTCTGACAGGCGTGGACAGGTCGGGTGTGCGACGCTCACATGGGCCACGCACCCAGTTCCAAAAAAGCTTTTTTCCCGCGCAAAGGTCCGGTCGATGAACTGATCCACGATCACGAAATCACCTGGTGCCATGTCCTCGCGGAATGACCCGCAGGCGCTGACGCTGATCACATCGGTCACGCCCAACCGTTTCAAAGCATCAATATTGCTTCGGTAGGGCACGGTTGTTGGGCTGTGAACATGGCCTCGACCATGCCTTGGCAGGAAGGCCATTGGTACGCCATCCAGTCGGCCGGTCAAAATTGCATCGGATGGTTTGCCCCAAGGGCTTTCGACATCTATCCAAGTCGCGTCTTCAAGACCATCAATGTCGTAAATGCCGGATCCACCGATAATCCCGATTTTCGTGTCTGTCATTTATGCCTCCGCGCTGACGGCCCACTTTAGGCTTGGTTCATGGCGGCGCAACAGGGCGCGATGCCGTATGCCCAAGAATACCGTGCCTTTGACCTGTGTTCAGCTATGTGGGAATTGCATAGCGACGTTGCGTTTGATGACATGGCCTTTTAATGCTTGGGTTGTTAATTCGCTGCATTGCAGAAAAATCGACCTAAACAGTCCCAACAGGTACTCATATGACCCGTGACAACCTGGCAGCTTTTGCCAACCGCCTTGCTTTGCCAGAGTTTCGCCTGACGCCCCCTGAACGGTTGACGCCGGCGCGCCTTCGCATCGAGCTTTTGTCCGGGTTGACTGTGGCTTTGGCGCTGGTCCCTGAAGCCGTCGCCTTTGCGTTTGTTGCAGGTGTTCATCCGCTGGTCGGGCTCTATGCAGCGTTTATCGTCGGTTTGATCACGGCCGTGATCGGTGGCCGCCCGGGGATGATTTCCGGCGCGACTGGCGCATTGGCTGTCGTGATGGTGTCGCTGGTCGCACAGCACGGCGTGGAATACCTGTTCGCGGCCGTGGTGCTCATGGGCGTGCTGCAAGTGTTCGCTGGCGTCATGCAATGGGGTAAATTCATACGGCTCGTGCCTCACCCGGTTATGCTGGGTTTTGTCAACGGGCTGGCCATCGTGATTTTCCTTGCCCAGCTCAGCCAATTCAAAGTGCCAGGAACCATGGTGTCGAACGGCCACGGCATGACCGGCGGCGAGTGGCTGAGCGGGATGCCGCTTTACACGATGCTGGCCTTGGTGGCGCTAACGATGGCGGTCATCTGGGCGATGCCTAAAATCACGCGCGCAATCCCTGCACCATTGGCCGCGATCGCGGTCGTGGCTGGCTTGGTGATCGCCTTCGGCTTGGATGTGCCACGTGTCGGCGATATGGCATCGATCGAAGGTGGGTTGCCGATGCTGCATATCCCGATGGTGCCGCTGACATGGGAAACCCTGCAGATCATTTTGCCGTACTCTATCATTCTTGCGGCCATCGGCCTGATCGAAAGCCTTTTGACCCTGAACCTTGTTGGCGAAATGACCGGCAACAAAGGCGGCGCGTCGCAGGAATGCGTGGCCCAAGGCGTGGCCAACACGGTCACCGGCTTTTTCGGCGGTATGGGCGGCTGCGCAATGATTGGCCAATCGATGATCAACGTCAAATCCGGTGGGCGCACGCGTATTGCGGGTATTGCTGCCGCGTTGTTCCTTTTGCTCTTTATCCTTGTCGGTTCGCCGTTGATCGAACAGATCCCGCTGGCGGCACTGGTGGGCGTCATGTTCATGGTTGTCATCGGAACCTTTGCTTGGAACTCGCTGAAGATCCTGCGACGCGTCCCGTTGACCGATGCCTTCGTGATCGTTCTGGTGACCGTCGTAACAGTGCTCGAGGACCTTGCCGTGGCCGTGGTCGTGGGCGTGATCGTATCGGCACTTGCATATGCTTGGAACAACGCCAAGCGCATCTACGCCAAAACGTATTCAACGCCAGAGGGCGCCAAGGTTTACCAGATCCAAGGACCACTCTTTTTCGGATCGGCCGAAGGGTTCATGGAGCTTTTCGACCCCAAGCAAGACCCGCAGGCCGTGGTCGTTGAATTCGCTGACAGCCGCGTGGTCGATCAGTCGGCGTTGCAAGCGATCGAATCTGTCGCCGCCAAGTACGAGGCTGAAGGCAAACAGCTGCAGTTGCGCCACCTCAGCCGTGATTGTCATAGGCTGCTGCAAAAAGCGGGCCATCTGATGGTCGAAAGCGACAATGACCCAGACTATGAATTGGCCGTCAACTATTCGGTGCGAACCGGCATTCTGGGCGGGCATTAATCCCGCCCGTCTTGGTCAGTCATCCGGACGCATTAGCGTGAATACTTCTTTCACGGTCGCATAGTCCCGATACCCCATGCGCGCGAGCGGATGGTATTTTGTGATATCGACCATCCCATCGGTCAGAATATCGTCGCTGATATGGATGCCGACGACTTCCCCGAACACAACGCGGTTGGCTGCGCCCGGTAGATCGACGACTTTGGTGAGCTTACATTCCAACGCTGCCGGGGCGCCCGCGATGCGGGCACAATCGATGGTTTCGCATTCCAGCGATGACAATCCGGCCCTTTCAAATTCGTTGACGTCTTTTTCAAAAGTGGCCGAACTGGTGTTCATCGCGTCTTGGGCCGCGAAGGCCACCACATTGACGCAGAACACCCTCGTTGCGGTGATGTTCGCAACACTGTCCTTGGTGTTGTCCTGATCGGGCTTTGTGCCGGTGCTGGCAAACATGATTTGCGGTGGGAAATAGGCGACGCCGTTAAAGAAGGAATAGGGTGCCAGATTGTTGATGCCTTCTGTATCGCGACTGGAAATCCAGCCGATCGGGCGGGGCGTGATCAGGGCATTGAAAGGGTTATGTGGCAGGCCGTGTCCGTCCTCGGGGCGATAGAACATAACTGTGTCTCCAGGTGTTTGATCACGGCTTAGGGGCGTGTTAGGCGAACGTCCACCTTTGGCAGGCGGAAATCGTGTTTGAGCTGACCCCGGAGACACAAAACGACTACTGGGAGGTAGAGGCGCTGTATGATCTCTGCTTTGGCCCCGGCCGTGAGGCGCTGTCGTCCTACCGACTGCGCGACGATGTCGATCCCGTAGCCAGCCTGTCGCGGGTGGCCAAGGACGGGGGCGGCTTTGTCGGTGGCGCTATTCGGTTTTGGCCAGTGCGCGTGGGTGAGTTTCCGGTGCTGCTGCTGGGCCCGGTCGCAGTGCATCCGACGCACCAAGGCGAAGGGTTGGGCGGCGCGCTGATCCGGGATGGGTGTGCCGCGGCGGCAGAGCAGGGCTGGGAACGCATGTTGCTGGTTGGCGATGCACCATATTATGCGCGGTTCGGCTTTGGTAAACTGATGGATGTCCAGATGCCGCCGCCAACGAACCCAGATCGTGTGTTGGGATTGCCCTTGCGCGAAGATGGGTGGGCCAACGTATCTGGCCAAGTGCGCCGTTGGCGCGATCCGAAACATTGAAATTTGCCGTTGCTACGCCGACCTAATGCAGGAAGGAGCGTGCATGACCGATATCATCGTCCCCGAGCAGCTGGACCCAGACGTCGAGCTGGACCGTTTGGCCTTGCGCTACAACAGTGCCGGTCACGGAGCGGTAAAGTTCTTGAACGCGCTGGGCGGTCAGGCGGAAAGCCTGATCGATCAATTGCCACAGCCGGTGCGCGCCGGGTTGCGCGACGCAACGGAACAGGCGCTCAACGTATCGGTGTCGGCGGCGGAACGTTCCCGCCGGGCCGTGCCGGACCAGGCCTCGTGGGTGAATACGGCCGTAACAACGGCAATGGGCGCCGCTGGTGGGGCTGGTGGGGTCTCGACCGCGCTTGTCGAGCTGCCGTTGACGACAACCCTGCTGTTCAGGACCATACAAGGCACGGCCGCGAAGTACGGGTTTGATCCCAGAGCGGCATCGACCAAGTATGACAGCTTGCGGGTGTTCGCAGCAGCCGGGCCCTTGCAGAGCGATGATGGCGCTGACACCGCTTTCCTAACGGTGCGTTTGTCGGTGACGGGACAAATGCTGGGCGGGTTGGCGAAGGTTCTGGCCCCGCGGTTTTCCGTGGTCCTTGGGCAAAAACTGGCAGCACAGTCGGTGCCTGTTCTGGGCGCCATGGCGGGAGCGACAACCAATTTCGTGTATGCGCGCTACTACGAACAGATCGCGCATGTTCAGTTTGGACTGCGGCGCCTTGCCCTTCACAGCGACGTTCCGGGGCCACAGCTCGTGTCAAGGCTGCGCGAAAAAATGCAATAACACGGCAGATATGGAGGATCTTGTGAAATGGCCTGCAATATCTTGTATCTACGTTATGTTGCGCTCGTGGATAACTCACGCACCATATGTGGAAAAGTATTTTTAGAAATTGGGTGAATTCCATGGCCTGTCTTGATACCCTATAGGGTAGGAGGCCAAGCGGCTGCGCCATGTTGATCAAACAATTACCCTTGTCCGTGCCGGTCACGCGAAAGCATGATGTACGCACGCAGTTTTCTGCGTTGTGCTATCGATGTGCGGGCGACCGAACACAGGTTCTGCTGGTCACGTCGCGCACAACCAAACGCTGGATCACGCCCAAGGGATGGCCCGTGTCCAATCAAACACCACTGCAATCCGCGGAACAGGAAGCCTGGGAAGAGGCAGGGGTCGTTGGCAAAGGGCACGATCAATGCCTTGGCATCTATTCCTATCTCAAGGAAATGGATGAGGGCGAAGACCTTCCCTGTGTGGTCATGGTGTATCCGGTGCGCGTGAAATCGTTGGCCCGAAGCTATCCAGAGCGCAATGAACGCAAACGGAAGTGGTTCACTGCTAAAAAAGCGGCAACACGCGTTCTGGAGCCAGAACTCGCCCGCATTTTGCGCGATTTCGACCCCAAGCTTCTTGGCTGACTCCATGTGCCCACTTGACCCCAATTCTCCTGCCGATATCTAAACCTGAACCGTACCACGTAGGCAGTGCATGATCCGCTACAGTCTGAAGTGCGCAAACGCGCACACATTTGAAAGCTGGTTTCAGTCTGCCGAAGCCTTCGACAAGCTTGTCGCGCGCAAACTTGTGACCTGCACCGAATGCGGCTCGACAGATGTAGAAAAAGCGATCATGGCGCCCCGCGTGTCAACCTCGCGCGGCGACGCCACAGACGAAACGCTGACTCAACCCGCGTCGGAAGCAGACCGCGCTTTGTCCGCCATGCGCAAACATGTCGAAGAAAACTCCGAATATGTCGGCATGAATTTTGCGACCGAAGCCCGGGCCATCCATGACGGCGAAACACCGGAACGCGCCATCTATGGCGAGGCACGACCGGACGACGCAAAAGCGCTTTTGGAAGACGGCATTCCCGTCGCTCCGTTGCCCTTCATGCCCAGACGGAAGGCGAACTGACCCCATGCAGGTTATGATTACTGGTGCTAACCGGGGCATCGGCCTTGCGCTTGCGGACTTGTATCGTGCAGACGGCGTCGGCGTGATTGCGACCGAACGCACGGTAGCTGCTGAACACCGTTTGGATGTGACCAAGGCGTCCGATTTCGCTGATCTGGCAAACCGGCTTTCGGGGCAGCCCATCGACCTGCTGGTGTGCAATGCAGGCGTCTATCTTGATCGCGGGCAGCAGATTGGCAACGGCTATGCCACTGAGTTATGGGCAGAAACCTTTGCGGCCAATGTCACGGGTGTCTTTCTGACCGTACAGGCCATGT
>CAWUIW010000109.1:0-10328 GCA_963922515.1 uncultured Rhodobacterales bacterium
CCTCACGCAATTGCGGTATGTATCGCTGACTGCTGATGACCTCATGGTCCGTACCCTGGAGCGGATCGATGTCTTTAATGGCTCTTTCAATGCTCTTGTCGGCCTCGCTGATCGCGCCCGGCTCATCGAAATGGCCCAGGCCGCCGACAAAGCGGACGCGCGCGGGCCGTTGCACGGTCTGCCCATTGCGATCAAGGATATGGTGAACGTGGCCGGCTTGCGATCAACCAAGGGTTCACCGGCTTTTTCAGACAACGTGCCCACGCAGGATGATCTGATTGCCGCACGGCTGCGGGCCGCGGGCGCGCTGATCATAGGCAAAACCAACGTGCCCGAGTTCGGTCTTGGCTCGCACACGTACAATCCGATCTACGGGGCCACGCGCAATCCGTATGACCCTGCGCGCACCTGCGGTGGGTCATCGGGCGGGGCGGCCGTTGCGTTGGCGACGGGAATGCTGGCCTTGGCTGACGGGTCGGACATGATGGGCAGCCTTCGGAATCCCGCCGCGTGGAACAATGTGTACGGCTTCCGACCAAGTTGGGGTCTGGTCCCGCGCGAACCCGAGGGAGAATGCTTTTTGCACCAGATTTCCACCGCCGGCCCAATGGCGCGCAACCCGGCGGATCTGGCGGTTTTGCTGGATGTTCTGGCGGGTCCAGATCCTCGGTTGCCGGTGGCGATGCGACATGATCCGATCGCGCCCTTGGCCCCGGCAGATATGACCGGTGTGCGGATTGGCTGGCTGGGTGATTGGGGCGGTGCGATGGCCTTTGAACCCGGCATTCTGGATCTTTGCGAAGTGGCGTGCGCCACGCTCCGAGACCTCGGTGCCGAGGTTGAACCCGTCGCTCCGCCGTTCGAGGCCGAGGCGCTGTTCCAAAGCTGGGTCACGCTGCGGGCGTGGTCCGAGGCGGCCAACCTTGGTGCCCACAAAGAGGCAAACGTGCCCCTGAAGCCAGCCGCGCTGTGGGAAATCGAAACCGGCCGCAAACTGTCAGCGCTGGATGTGCATGCAGCAAGTCTTGTACGGTCGGACTGGTTCCGGACGGCCGCCGCGCTGTTCGAGCGGTTTGATGCCCTCGTTTTGCCAGTCACACAAGTCTGGCCGTTTCCGGTCGAGTTGGACTATCCAAAGGAAATCGCAGGTACCAAGATGGACACGTACCATCGCTGGATGGAAGTCATGGTTCCGGTCAGCTTGCTTGGGTTGCCAAGCCTTGGGATGCCTGCCGGTTTCGGAGCCAACGGTTTGCCCGGCGGTATTCAGATCTTTGGACCGCGCGGTGCCGATGCGCGATTGCTCGGCTATGGTGCCGCCTATCATGAAGCCACGCAGTGGCCGGAGCGTTGCCCGCCACCAGTTTAGGCCGCTGCAGACAAGGGAGGAAAGGCGAGTGGAACGAGAACTCGAATTCGGGGCACCCGATCTTCAGCCAGTGACAGCCGGTATACTGGCCAAGGCCTTGCGACTGGGATGGAAAGATATGCGACAGGCACCCATGATTGGCGCTGTTTTTGCCGCCTTTTACGTGCTGGCCGGATGGCTCATGGTCTGGATCACTACTGCGACGGGCACGACCTTTTGGCTTATTCTGGCCACCATCAGTTTTCCCCTGATCGGCTCGTTTGCAGCCGTTGGGCTGTATGACGTGTCGCGACGGCTGGAAGCAGGCGAGCCCTTGGCATGGCGCGAGATCTTTGGCGTCATTGCAAACGAAGGTGGTCGCCAGCTGCCATGGATCAGCGCCATCATCATCGTGATCTTCCTGTTTTGGTTTTTTGTCGGTCACACGATCTTTGCCTTGTTTCTGGGGCTGTCAACGATGACCAACATCTCAACCTCTTATGATGTCTTTCTGACCCGTGACGGTATTGAGATGCTGGCCTTTGGCACAGCGGTGGGTGCGGCGTTTGCAGCCTTGACCTATGCCATCACGGTGCTGTCCTTGCCGATGCTCCTGGATCGCGAGCTGGACTTTGTGACCGCCATGCTCACCAGCCTGAACTACGTGATCGCGCATCCTGTGCCGATGTTGGGATGGGCTGCCTTCATTGCGGTGATCACATTTGTTGCTCTGGTGCCCTGGTTTCTTGGTCTGTTTCTGGTACTGCCGCTGCTGGGGCACGCAACCTGGCACTTATACCGGTTGTTGAGCGCCGAACCTGCACCGGCCTAAAGCGGCGACTCGCGTCCGGCTTCGACCAACCGCGCCCGCAACACGTCAGCCTCGGGATCCCCCGTTTCCAAGGCAAAGACATAGGCGTGTGTCAGGTAGAACGCCGCCGCGTCATTGTCGTCGGCGATATCCGCGGCCTCGGTGTACAACGCGACCAGTTGCGCAATGTCGCCAGCGGCATGTGCCGCCAGCAACCGCGTATCCAGATTGGTCATTCTGCGGCTTGGGCCGTGCTGCGATAGGCCTGAAGGCGTTCGGCCACCCAACCGTGAAACAGGTGTGTCGGCCCGTCCATCGCGGGTGAAAAACGCCCGCCGTCGAATCCCGGCGCCGCGCGGCCCGTTTGCATCCCCTCGACGGCCATGATGTCTTCCTCGAACACAGTGTACCAAAGTTCGGCATTCAGTTTGCGCAAATGCTCCGGCGTATTCGGCGCGGCATAGTAGAGGTGCGCCGTTTCCACCGTGCGATCCACGGCTTCGGGCCGGAGGATGATGGCAAACATGTGGTCGCGCTGAACGCCGACCATGACGTTGGGCAAAAACGTGATGTATTCGCCGGCAGTATCCCATTTCTCTGACAGACCGTCGAAATCCGGGAAAACCCGCCCCGCCTCATCCTTGATCTGGCGATAGACATGCGTGCCTTGACCGGAAAACAGGCCGGGCTCTTCGATATGATAGTGATCTTCCAGACGAGAATAGCTGTTGAGGCCCGGATGTACCCACGGCAAGTGGTAGCTTTCGCAGAAATTCTCGACGATCAGTTTCCAGTTTGATTTCAGATCAAACGTGATGATGCTGTCCGGGCCGCCGTGAAAAACCGGTTTCGAAAACTCGGACCATCGGTCCAGCAGCTTTGCGTGGACCGTGTCAAATGCGGGTGCATCTCCGGACAGGTTTATGAAAACCACGTCATTCCAGATGTGGCTGCGCACCTCGATCAATCCCAGCGTGGTCTTGTCAATGCCGTCATGCGTGTTTTGACCCGGACCGCCGACATGTGGTGTGCTGACAAGTCGACCGTCTGTGCCGTAGCACCAGCTGTGATAGGGGCAACGGATCGCGCCTTCTATCTTGCGGGCCTCTGACACGAGGATCATGCCGCGGTGGCGGCAAATGTTCTGAAAGACCCGCACTTGACCGGATTTGTCCCGCACCAACAACAGAGGCATTCCAAGAAACATCATCGGAACGGCGTCGCCGGGTTCCGGGACATCCGCGCCAACCGCCAGCCCGGCCCATTGGCGGATCAGAACGGCTTCATTTTCTTCGGCAAAGACCTTTGGGTCTGTGTAATGGGCATTGGGCAGGCCATGTGCCTGGGAAATCGGTTGGCGGACCGCGCTTAGATCCGTCACGGAGCTGGACATGAGGCACCTCGATCACTTTGACAGGCGGAGCATAGACGCAACGCTGCGCGGAAACCTGTTGTCTTGCGACTTGCGCCCTGATTTGCAGGTCGTTTCCAGACCGCAGTTGCTTAGCGAAACGGGTGGCCGGGTTGAAGCAACCGCCGATGGAACGGCAACAGATCATCAACCTTGCACAAACCGGACGTGCGCGCCGCGCCCAAAGCCGCCGTCAGGTCGGTTGACAGGTATTCATACACCATGCGAACCGCCCGCGTGCCGGTCAGGCTTTCTGGGACAGTCCGGGTCACGTAGCCAACCCAGTAGTTGTTGTTCATCGACGCAACCTTGGACAGGTAATTGAATGACGTTGTGATCGCGTTGCGGCGCGAGATCAGCATTGAAATTCCATCTTCCTGTTGCGTTACAAATCCGCGGAACTCACGGGACTTTGCATCAATCGGCAGGCCTTGCTGCTTCATGGCCTCCTTGGCTTCGTATCCACGCACATACGCGTTTCCGTTCTTTCGGAAAACATAGACCAAGCCAACCACGTAGTTGTCTTCGCTGACAAAGCTTTGACGCGTGAACCGATAAAACCCGGACGGGTACAAGCTTTCTGATACGGTGCTGACACCCGCGCCCACGAAATCTGACAGCACATCACTGACTAGGCTGTCTTGCGACATCGACAGGTTTTCAACAGGCTCAAGCAGTATCCGGGCATCGACCCCGAAGAAGCTGCAAATCCGATCCAACACATCCGGTCGCGGAAAGCTCTCGCCCCCGAGATAGCGGTTAAACTGTGTCCGGTTGATGCCAAGTTGTCGCGATAACTCGGATATCGACGGATACTTGCTTGCCAGTAGACGCAGGTTTGCTCCGAACATGCTGCGCAACTGCGCTGGAGATCTTTGTGTCTTGTTCATTTTGCTCCAGATCTGGCCGAATTTGAGGAGGACTCGAAACCAAACAACATGACTTAAAGCGTGTTATGACGCGAATTGCGCGGTTGTTTGGCGCTATTTCGCGTCATGCCTGACGCCATTGCGCATTAACTCGTAATGAAATGGACACAAATTGCAAGCATCCGACGCAGTCTTTTTCATATTTATGCGACTCGAATTCGCACAAACTATTGAAAAAACACAGTATCGGGACGGACGATGTACGGCGTGGTTTTGTGGAGCAATCCATCAGAAAACAAAGCTGTGATTTGGTGCGAAGATCACGGCGACCTGGCATTCTACCGCGGCAACGACGCGGGCGCCCATGTAGCGTTTGATGCGGGCGATCTTATTCAATTCGAAATATCGCAAGAAACCAGCCTGCGATATGCGCACAACGCCCGCCTTGTTGGCGAGCGGATGTATGACGGTCTGGCCGATAAACTTGGCCATAATCCATCCGCCCCGAAAGCGGTGTGCGCTTACGATCGCAGGTGTTCAGCCGAGATCATTCCATTTTCGGTGGAGCTGTCGTCGGCCAATACGGATTGTGGTACGGGCTCGAAACGCGCCTCGCAAAAGTAATCGGGATCACTCGCCGCGCAGCAACGCGGCCACCCCCGTCCGGGCCACTTCCACAAGGCCCAAGGGGCGCATTAGGTCCGCGAATGCGTCAATCTTTTCAGGCGCTCCGGTGATCTCGAAAATGAAGCTGGTCAGCGTGCTGTCGACAACGTTGGCACGAAAGATGTCCGCAAGACGCAAGGCTTCGACCCGTTTGTCCCCCGAGCCCACAACCTTCAGGATGGCCAATTCACGCTCGACCGAGGGTCCTTCGGTGGTCAGGTCATGCACGTCATGCACAGGCACGATGCGCCCCAGCTGAGCCTTGATTTGTTCTATGACCTGGGGCGTCCCTGTGGTGACAATCGTGATCCGGCTTAGATGCCCGGCATGGTCCACTTCGGCGACTGTCAGGCTTTCAATGTTATAGCCGCGTCCGGAAAATAAACCGATAACCCGGGCCAGCACGCCCGCCTCATTGTCGACCACCACGGCCAGCGTGTGACGTTCGTTCACGTCCGAGAATGTTGGCCTCAGGTTGTAAGCCGAATGCTTGTTGGAGCCTTTTTTGATGTGCAAAGCGGACATGGCGGAAATTCCTGGTTCAGTTCTTATGTGCGGGAAAAGTCGATGAGTTCATCGACGGATGTGTTGATGCGTGGATCATGCCTGTGCCCGTCCCGGTTGGACTTGCGCCGGCGAGGTGAGAGGCACATCCAGATCCAAGGCAGCATTGTACAAAAAGCTTCCAGGTTCGATCCGGTCGAGCCATCCGTGCCGTTTCATCAATGTGTGCCACAGGTGGATGCCCTCGGTCTCGGGCCGAAGCCGCCGGTCGGTGATCGTTTCAAGATGCTTGGCGCGTGCCGCAAAGCTGTATTCTACCGAGGGCAGGGGCAGATAGCGTTCGACGCTTGCAACATGTTTGATTTCCCGACCCCTAACCAGGGCGTGTTTCAGCAGCCGCGGCCCAAAGGTTGTGAACAGCATTTGTGACACATGGGTGGGCGATCCGGCCTCGCGCGCTTCGATCAGTTTTCTGCGCACCTTGGGCAAGACCCATGGCGGGATCGGGTACTCGTCTGTTACGAACTCGAGCATGTAGGCGAGGGCAGGGCTGTCTTTCGGCAACCGCATCACGCAGTTTATGACGTCCTTGTCCGTCTGCCGCGCAATGGCATAGCCCGCCTCGGTTGCAAAAGGTTTCAGACAGAACATGTCCGTGTCGGCCCAGATCATGTCTGTCTTGGCCATCAAGTGCAGGCGAAACACGTCTGCATGCATGGCTGGGCTGCCGTTTTTGTGGATCAGGATGGCGTCGTTGTCATAAATCTCGCGGGCATCGACCAGTGCCACCTCGTCCGGCACATTACTGACCGCGTCGTAGTGGAACAGGGTCACATCATGACCGTTCGCCACAAAGGACTTCAGGCAAATGACATCCAGAACGGATAGCGATCCGCCGATCCACAGGCTGCCAATACCCTCTGCCATGCTACGCTCCGCGGGGGCGGCCGCCTGGCCGGAACCAGAAAGCCGCGATTGATTTGGCCTGCTCAGACCAGCACCGACCCTTTTGCATCGATCACGCCCTGGGTTTCAGCTTCGCCCAACAGCATCTCGTTGTGGGCTTTGCCCGATGGGATCATGGGGAAACAGTTTTCATGCTTTTCCACCACGCAATCGAAAATCACCGGTCCGTCATAGTTCAGCATTTCCATGATGGCATCATCCAGATCCGCCGGGTCCGAGCAGATGATACCTTTCGCGCCAAAGGCTTCTGCAAGCTTGACGAAGTCCGGCAGCGCCTCGGACCATGAATGCGAGTAGCGCTCGCCGTGCAGCAGTTCTTGCCATTGGCGGACCATGCCCAACCGTTCGTTGTTCAGGATGAACTGTTTTACCGGCAGGCGGTACTGAATGGCGGTGCCCATTTCCTGCATGTTCATCAACCACGATGCCTCGCCTGCGACATTGATAACCAGCGCATCGGGATGGGCCATCTGCACTCCGATCGAGGCCGGAAAGCCATACCCCATCGTGCCCAGGCCACCCGATGTCATCCATTGGTTCGGGTTCTCGAACCCCAAGTATTGCGCGGCCCACATCTGGTGCTGACCCACTTCGGTGCAGATGAAGCGGTCCTTGCGGTCCTTGGTCAGCTCTTCAAGCCGTTGCAAGGCATGTTGCGGCTTGATTGTTTTTTCCGACGGAGTGAACGCCAGGCAATTCACCTTGCGCCAGCTGTCGATTTTCTCGTGCCACTTTGCAAGGTTGGCCTTGTCGGTCTTGCGACCGCGCGACTTCCAGACCTTCAGTATATCTTCCAGAACGTGGGCCACATCGCCGATGATCGGAATGTCGACACGAATGACCTTGTTGATCGAGCTTGGGTCAATGTCGACATGCGCCTTGATCGAATGGGGGCTGAAGGCGTCAATACGTCCGGTGATCCGGTCGTCAAACCGTGCCCCGATATTGATCATCAGATCGCAGTCATGCATCGCGAGGTTGGCTTCGTACAGCCCGTGCATCCCCAGCATGCCCAACCAGTTCTTGCCGGACGCCGGGTAAGAGCCGAGGCCCATCAAGGTCGAGGTGATCGGAAAGTCGGTGGCATCGACCAATTCGCGCAGCAACTGGCTGGCCGCCGGCCCAGAATTGATCACACCGCCTCCGGTGTAGAACACCGGCTTTTTGGCGACTTCCATGGCCGCCACCAGTTCAGTGATCTCTTCCATATCGCCCTTGAGCCGGGGTTGGTAATGCGACGCTGTCGGTTTTGGCGGTGTGTATACGCCGGTTGCGAACTGAACGTCCTTTGGAATGTCGATCAGAACCGGCCCGGGACGGCCGGACGTAGCGACATGAAACGCTTCGTGGATCACGCCAGACAGGCGGTCCGTTTCCTTCACCAGCCAATTGTGTTTGGTGCAGGGCCGGGTGATCCCGACGGTGTCGGCTTCTTGAAACGCATCGGACCCGATCATGAAAGTCGGTACCTGTCCTGTCAGCACCACGATCGGGATTGAATCCATCAAAGCATCGGTCAGCCCGGTCACGGCATTGGTTGCGCCGGGGCCGGACGTTACAAGGCAGACCCCCGGTTTCCCGGTCGAACGGGCATACCCTTCGGCCGCATGCACGGCGCCTTGCTCGTGCCGCACCAGAATGTGGCGAATGTCATTCTGCTGAAAGATTTCGTCGTAAATTGGTAGGACGGCACCTCCGGGATAGCCGAATACGACGTCCACACCCTGATCCTTCAGGGCCTGAACCACCATTCTTGCTCCGGTCATGTCACGTGCCATTTTTCTCTCCATCACGACACTTTCAGTTGCGCAAAAAAAAGCCTCCGAGGTTTCGGAGGCGCATGGGACTTAGTATGGTTTACCGTTACCGGCCCATGCGCGTGTTTCCTACAATGACGACTAGCAAAGTCATACCTGGCGGCTCCTTCATGCCCGGCGGACATTAGGTGGGTCGGGCAGGGGCGTCAACCGTCTACCGTCCGATTTTGTAATCAATTGGGCGCGAAAATTGAAATTTCCTTTCATATGCAGCCTGAAATCAGAAATAAATGCAAAATAATGGTGGGCTTGCCGGCTGCATTTGGGCCGCAGTGGGCCTAAACTGAATCAAACGATGTGTTATGGAGCTATCTGAATGACCCGTCTGACGCGTATCACTCCGTTTGTTCCCTGTTCCGACATGGAGCGCCAGATCCATTTCTATACCGGGGTTCTGATGTTCGAGCCCACTTTCGTTGTGGACGATTACGCGTTTCTCAAATGGCAGGATATTGCGGTGCGCCTCATTCAATGCCCGCCGCGCCAAGATGGTGAGGCCGTCGGCCATGAGCATTCCTACTACATCGATGTTGAAGACGTGGATGCGCTGTATGACACGCTAAAGTCACGCCTTGGCGACTTGCCTCCCGATCGCGTGCGCGCACCGTTCAATCAACACTACGGTCAGCGCGAGCTGCACGTTCTGGATGCGGACGGATCGTTGATATTTTTCGGTCAGGCCATCATGGGATAGGTCCCAAGCGCCCTAAAACCCTTCGCCGGTACCTTGCAGCACCCCATGTTCCATCGCATAGCGGGTCAGACCGGCGGTTGATGAAATCCCAAGTTTGCGCTTGATGTTCTTGCGATGGGTTTCGACTGTGCGGACTGAAATTTCCAAGGCGCTGGCCACATCCTTGTTGGATTTCCCTTGGGCCAGTTGCAGCAAGATGGTCTGTTCGCGTCCGGTGAGCGCCTCTCGCATGTCGTCATCTTTGGGCTCTAACGAGCCGCGCGCGCCGGTGCACAGATACCGCTGACCGGCCTGTACCGCGTCGATGGCCAGTTTGATTTCTTCTGTCTGGACGTCTTTCAACACATAGCCTTTGGCGCCATGGCTCAGAGCGGTCGAGATGTATTCAGGACTGTCATGCATGGAGAGGATCAGGATTTTCGTGTCCGGAATGCGTTCTAGCAGCAGTTCCGTGGCACTGAGCCCGCCAAGCCTGGGCATGTTAAGGTCCATCAGAATAACGTCTGGCCGTAAATCGGGCGCCTTTTCAACGGCTTCCAGCCCATTGCTCAAAATGCCAACAACCTCGACGTCATCATAGATTTCCAAGATCGATGCGATACCTTCGGCAACCATCGGGTGGTCGTCCACGATCAAGACGCGAGTGGCCTTTGTCATGCTTTTGCCTCTCTCCCCAAGTGCGCCTCGCGCTCCGGTGCCAACAGATGTGTCAGCGGCACCTGTGCCTCGATCACGGTGCCGCCGCCGCGGTTGCCGCGGCTGGACAGGATGCGCAAGGTACCGTCCAGTTGTTCGATCCGTTCTTGCATATTGCGCAAACCAAGCCCGTGACCCGAGCCGCCCTGATCAGCCGGCAATCCGCGTCCGTTGTCCTCGATGCGCAGGGTCGCGCCCTTTTTGTGACCACGGATGTCAATGCGAACGTGCGACGCCCCCGAGTGGCGCTCGATGTTGGTGAGAGCTTCTTGCGCGATGCGATACAGCGCGATCTTGCTGTCCTGATCCAGTCGATTGCGGAAGACCACCGTCGAAAACTCGGTGGCGATCCCCGTCCGTTCCTGAAAGTCATCGGCCAAGGCCTTGATCGCGGGACCAAGACCCAGATCATCCAGCACGCCCGGCCGAAGATCGCGGCTGATGCGCCGAACCTCGGAAATGGCGGTGCCCAGATGCGTGATACCTTTTTCAAGCGGGGCGGCAGCACTTCCGTCTTCTCGGGCCAATCGCCGGCGGGCGTTGTCC
>CAWUIW010000110.1:0-10262 GCA_963922515.1 uncultured Rhodobacterales bacterium
CGGCCAGAAATCCCGCGCGACCACCTTGCCATTCACGATCTGACGGAACGCGCCTTCGACGGCAAACCGTACAGTGATGGAACCGAAGCTGGCATTCCGGCCGCATTGCGGATTGCGGGCGACTTGACACTATCACTGGTGGCCGAGGCCGAGGACATCGTGATCGGGCACGTCGCCTTGTCCCCAGTGCAAATCGTTGGGGTGAACGGGTCGTGGTACGGTCTGGGCCCGATTGCCGTCGCGCCAGACCTGCAACGGCAAGGCATTGGTCGTGCATTGGTCGCGCAAGCCATGGACCGTCTGCGCGGTTTGAACGCCGCAGGCTGTGTTCTGATCGGGAACCCGGATGTTTATGGACCGATGGGTTTTGTCAGCGATGGCCGACTGACGTATCGCGATACAGACCCGCGCTATGTCCAGTACCTTGTTTTGAACGGCGTGGGCCCATGCGGTGAACTCGTATTCGCGCCTGCGTTCGGCTGATCGGAGCGAACCGGATTATCTGACGTCTGGCGCAACTTGCGTGTTGCGGCCGCTTGGCACGGGTTCGGCGTCGCCGACGTCCCACGTGTACAGATAAGTCGCAGCGGTTTGAGCGCCGCCATCCTCCAACATTACGGTAACAGTGCGCCGCATGAATTCATGCGGCTCAGGCCAGTTTGCCGAGCATGCTTCAAACTCGTCGAACGCTTCGAACAGGCCCTCTCGTTTCAGAACCTCGTACACTTCTCCGTACACACGGTCATTTGGATCAGCTGCAGGCAAGGCACCGGGATAGAAGTTTTGCCCCGGCGCGTCAGGATCATTAATGATATACAAGCGGGCCTGAATGCTGCCAGTGCCCACCAGTCGGGCCTGGGATCGCAACTTTGCGCCCATGGCATGTTCGGCGCTGGTCAGCAGGGTGCCATAGACAAAAAGATAGGCGGTTTCGATGGCCATTTCGAAGGATCCTGCAACGCTGTTCCGGGCGGACCATATGGGCCCGTGGCCTGCGCGAAAAGGGGCAATTCTGTCACCACGATCGGGTGCCCGACCGTGAGCCGAAAAGACCCGCGCGCACGTCTTTTGGTGCCGTTGACCACGCTGCAAATGGCCCATGTCCGCGCCCAGGCTGGCACCCAAAGCTTGGGCGACGCCGTGCGGCGGATCGTACACATGGCTGACCTCTCGCATACCCCGACCGAGGTGGTACTAGAGGACGCCGTGCGCCAAATACCTGTGCAACTGCCTCGCGACCTGCGCCTTGCTGTCGAAGAACTGGCCCGCGCGGCCGATTGCAGACCGGAAAACTTGGTTGGATGGCTCGTGGAACGCCATCGTGTTCAGACCGGAGGTTCCCCCCCGCGACAATGATCGCTAAGGGAGGCCTCATGCGTCTGGCCCTATTGATACTTCTGACCATGTCGGCCTTTGCGTCGAACTCTCTGCTCAACCGGGTTGCGGTGGACAGTGGGGCAATATCGGCACCGTTGTTTGCGCTGATCCGGGTGGGTGCGGGGGCTGTCACACTGGCCGGCTTGGCCTTTTGGCAACGGCGTGCCCTGTCTTTTTCGGGGGGGTGGCGGGCCATCGGTGCGGTCGGGCTGGCGCTCTACATGGTTGGGTTTTCGCTGGCCTACATCCATCTCGACGCAGGCTTGGGGGCGCTCGTGCTTTTCGGCGTCGTTCAAATTGCGCTGTTTGGCGCGGCGTCGATCAACGGTGCCGGGGCAAGCCTGCGCCAGATCATCAGCACGTGTGTTGCGTTTGGTGGGTTGGTTTTGTTGCTGTGGCCGACAGAAACCGCCCCTGTTCAGCCTTGGGCCGTGTGCGCCATGGTCTTCGCGGCCTTGGGCTGGTCGGTCTACACGCTAGCGGGCCGACAAGAGCGCGATATCCTCGCCGGCAGCGCCGCCAACTTCATTCTTGCAACCCCGCTGGTGCTTGCCCCGGCTTTGGTTGTTGGCTTTGGACAAAGCCCTGCAGCGCTGGGCATTGTTTTGGCGCTTGTCTCCGGTGCGGTCACCTCTGGTTTGGGCTATGCGCTATGGTATTGGATCCTGCCGCAAATCACGGCTACTTTTGCCGCCACGGTGCAACTGAGTGCGCCAGTCCTCGCGTTGATTGGTGGTGTGCTGTTGCTGGGTGAACCCCTAACAGTACGGTTGGCGCTGGGAGCGGCCATTGTTGTCGGTGGTATCGCGTGGGCGTTGCCGCGAAAAGGAACATAAGATGGCACTTGCTGTGACATTCGAAGGCGCTCACGTCCTGCGAGATGGTGCGCTGGACCAAGGCTGCCTCAGCATGGCAGGCGGACGGATCGTCGATGAGGTTCAACCCAAACATGTGGATCTGACCGGGTACATGGTTCTGCCCGGCATTGTTGATGTACACGGCGACGGGTTCGAGCGTCACCTGGCCCCGCGCCGAGGGGCCATGAAGCAAATCACCGAAGGTTTGTTCGCCGCAGAAGCCGAATGCGCCGCGAACGGCATCACGACTGCCGTGCTGGCCCAGTTCTACAGTTGGGAAGGCGGCGTGCGAGGACCCGAGTTTGCCGACAAGGTGTTCAACGGGATCACCGAGGCACGACCGTTGGTCGCGACCGACCTGATCCCGCAATTGCGTTTCGAATACAACCTTCTGGACCACTATGCCGATCTTCCCGCAAAGATTGCCAAGTGGCAGGTGCCCTACGTTGTCTTCAATGATCACTTACCGCACGACCGGCTCGCCGCGGGCCGTCGGCCGGCAGGTTTGACCGGGCAGGCCTTGAAAGCGGCACGTAATCCTGACGATCACTTTGCGATGCTATTGGCCATGCATGCGCGAAAGGCCGAAGTGCCAAAGGCGCTTGATGCGCTGTGTGACACATTGCTGGCCGCGGAGGTGCGTCTTGGCAGTCATGATGATCCGGATGCGAAAACCCGGGCCGCGTGGCGCGCGCGAGGCGTGGACATTGCAGAGTTTCCCGAAACGCTTCATGCGGCCGAAGCCGCGCGTGAGGGCGGCGACCACCTGATCCTCGGATCGCCCAATGTTGTGCGGGGTGGCTCGCACAAGGGCAACGCCAGCGCTTTGGAACTGATTGCCTTTGGCTTGGGCGATGCGCTGGCGTCCGACTACCATTATCCATCGCCGCGCCGGGCTGCCTTCTTGTTGTCGGATGGTGGGATTTGCGATCTGCCGACGGCGTGGGGCTTGCTTTCGTCGGGCCCGGCGCGGCTGCTGGGTTTGACGGACCGAGGTCAACTGGATACCGGGCTGCGCGCCGACCTCGTCGTGCTGCATGCTGGCACACGCCGGGTTATGGCCACCATTGCCAAGGGTGAGGTGACGTATATGCAGGGCGAGGTCGCCGACCGCATTCTTGCCGCTTAGCGCGGCGTGATCCGGTTGATGTGACCCATTTTGCGTCCCGGTTTGACCTGGGATTTCCCGTAAAGATGTATGGCGGTGTCCGCGGTTGAAACCAAATCGGGCAGGCGGTCGATGTCGGCACCAATCAGGTTCTCCATCACCACGTCTGCGAACCGTTCGCCATTGCCCAGCGGCAAACCGGCGACAGCCCGAATGTGTTGTTCGAACTGATCGACCACACATCCTTGTTGTGTCCAGTGCCCCGAATTGTGAACCCTCGGGGCAATTTCATTCACAACCAATCCTTTGGCCGTCACAAACAACTCCACGCCCATGACACCGACATAGTTTAACGTATTCAGGATCTTGGCGGCAATCAGAACGGCATCCATGCGCTGCGCTGCCGAAAGACGCGCTGGCACGGTGGTTGTGCGCAGAATTCCATCGGCATGGACATTCTCGCCGGGGTCAAAGCAGGCCACATCACCGGTCAGCCCGCGCGCGGCGATCACCGAAACCTCGTGGCTGAAGGGCACGAACCCTTCCAGAATGGCGAGGGCCCCGGCCATCGCCGAGAGCGCATCGGCGGCATCCTCGGGCCCGTTCAAACGCGCTTGCCCCTTGCCATCGTATCCGAAGCGCCGGGTCTTCAGGATTGCGGGGGCACCGATCGCATCCAAGGCCGCGGTTAAATCCGTGTCATTGGAGACGTTGGCAAAAGGCGCGGTGGACAGGTCGAGCCCAGACAAGAACTCTTTTTCCGTCAGACGGTCCTGGCTGACACGCAGCGCTTCGCGGCCTGGACGGATCGGGCACAATACCTCGATCGCGTCCAATGCAGATGTCGGGATGTTTTCGAATTCATAGGTCACCACATCGACCGACCGCGCGAAACGGGTCAGCGCATCCGTGTCGTCATAGGCGGCCTGGAAATGGTAATTGGCCACGTGGCTGGCCGGACAATCGCCGCCCGGTTCGAAAACGCATGTTTTGTAGCCCAAGCGCGCTGCTGCGACCGATAGCATGCGCCCCAGCTGACCGCCGCCCAGTATGCCGATGGTGGCGCCGGTCGGGAGGGGATCACTCATCTACCGGCGCCTCTGGAATGGAAGCAGACAGGTCCGAGCGCCATTGTTCCAGCCGCGCGGCCAGTTCGGGATCGGACAATGCCAAAATTCCAGCCGCCATCAAGCCGGCATTTGACGCGCCCGCTGCGCCAATGGCCATGGTCGCGACGGGAAAGCCTTTGGGCATTTGTACAATGGAGTACAAGGAGTCCACGCCTGACAGCGCCTTGGTCTGAACCGGGACGCCGATCACGGGGATGCGGGTTTTACTCGCCATCATGCCGGGCAGATGGGCGGCGCCGCCAGCCCCCGCAATGATCACCTGAAGTCCGCGGTCAACCGCAGACTTTCCATAGTCCCATAACCGGTCCGGTGTTCTGTGCGCAGAAACGATCTTGGTCTCGTAGGGCACCCCAAGCTCATCCAGAATGTTTGCCGCCAGCTTCAGCGTTGGCCAATCCGATTGGCTGCCCATGATGATCCCGACTTGTAAAGACGGCATAGCCCGCTCCTGTTGAAAGAGCGCGCACTATACCCACGACCAAGGGTTAAGCAATGATGTCCGGGGTCAGGCGATCTTCGATCAGCGCTATTTTGTCTTTCAGCAACAGTTTTTGTTTTTTCAGGCGCTTAATGGTCAGTTGATCTGAAGTGCCGCGGTCTTGAAGGGCAGAAATGGCCTCGTCCAAATCACGGTGCTGCCGGCGAAAAACTGCAAGTTCGACACGCAAGACCTCTTCGGTTTTCATGGCAATGTCGATTGGCGCGTTCATTGGCGACTCGGACTGGCTGTGTGGCTCGGGCGCTAACCATAATCCCAAAGCCACAATTCTCCTAGCCCTTGTTCCGCTGGCCGTTTCCTCCCATATTAAGCGAAGGCAGCTGCCGGAGCCGGGGCTGTACCCACCCGTCGCTTCGTGATCAAGGACAGGTCGATGACAAAACTTACCTTGGGTTCGCACCCGCACCTTTTGGGGTTCGAACAACTGGAACGTCTTCTGGAACGGACAGCAAAGTCCGGTAATGAAGGCTACCCACCTTTCAACATCGAACAGACTTCGGACCGATCCTACCGGATTACTTTGGCCGTGGCTGGATTTGCCGAAAGCGATCTGGCTATCACTGTGGAAGACCGACAGTTGGTCATCCGTGGTCGGCAGGCCGACGATAGCGAAGGCCGCGTGTTTTTGCATCGTGGTATTGCCGCGCGCCAGTTCCAACGCACGTTTCTACTGGCGGATGGCGTCGAGGTTGGGGAAGCCATCATGGAAAACGGGCTGCTGCACGTCGATCTGACGCGCGCGGTGCCGGAGACTGTGGTGCAAACGATCAACATCAAGAAAGGGTAGCCCATGAACACGCCAACCGAATTCCATACAACGGATCGGCCCATCGTTTATGTCAAAACGGTGGACGTGGCCGATCTGCCCGAAGATGTTCGGGACAATGCCGGCGAATTGGAGCAGTTGTACGCCGTGCACGATGCCAACGGTCAACAACTTGCTCTGGTCGCCGACAGAAATCTGGCCTTTGTTCTTGCGCGGCAACACGATTTGTCGCCGGTGGCCGTCCATTGACGGCCTATGCAGTCGATTGGGTGGATGCGTTTTCTGCCCACCCATTCGGCGGCAATGGATGCGCTGTAGTGCATGGCGGGGCCATACTGGACGACGCAACCTGCATCAAATTCGTGCGTGAAACCTCGCTTGTTGAATGCACGTTCACCGGCCCGTCCGAGGTTGCAGATTTTCGAGTGCGGTACTTTGTGGCCAGTGGAGAAATCCCATTTGCCGGCCACCCGACCATCGCAACGGTCGCGGCGTTGCGGTCGCGCGACCTCGTGCCCGGCGACGCGCTGACACTTGAAACTCATGCGGGCGTGATTCCAATCCGGCTCGACGGCGCCCGCATTGAGATGACGCAAGTGGCCCCTGTGTTCGGGCCCGTTGTGCCGCGAGATGTTGTGGCAAAGGCGGTCGGGTTGAGCGCGAAAGACATCATCGCTGATCCGCAAGTGGTCTCGACCGGGCTGCCTTTCACAATCACCCTCTTGCGTTCAAAAGATGCGTTGCGCCGTGCGCGACTGAACCTCGAAGCCTTGCGCGTGATGTCTGAATTCACCGGCGCGTCCAGCCTGAACATCAAGGAACCCTTCCTTGTCACGCTGGGCGGTGAAACGCCTGCGGGCGATACGTTCGCTCGTCTTCTTTTGGCGCCGCCCAGCCCGGCAGAAGATCCATTTACGGGATCCGCAACCGGAGCGATGGCATCCTACTTGTGGCATCATGGTCTGCTGGGCCAAGACAGCTTTGTCGCCGAACAAGGGCATTGGGTCGGGCGCCCCGGACAGGCCTATGTGACACGCGTGGGATCGGCAACGCAGATCGAAGGCGTGCGTGTTGCGGGTGATGGCTACGTCTTGATGCGCGGCGATCTGCTGCTTTAGGTGTTTCCGAACCGAAAAAGCCCGCGGACGGCGCCGCGGGCTTTCTTTTTGATCGGCTCCCTGCCGTTTTAGCCGGCGATCAGTCCCATGCTTTCCAGCTTCAGCAGCACTTGCTGTGCACAGTTGTCGACTTCGACATTCTCGGTTTCGACACGCAATTCCGGGTTCTCAGGTACATCATATGGGTCAGAAATACCTGTGAACTCTTTGATTTTGCCTTCACGGGCGAGTTTATAGAGCCCTTTGCGGTCGCGGCGTTCGCATTCCTCGATCGTGGTCGCGACGTGGACCTCTACAAACGCGCCATATGCCTCGATGTCTTCGCGAACAGCGCGCCGCGTCGATGCATAAGGTGCGATCGGTGCACATATGGCGATACCACCGTTCTTCGTGATTTCCGAAGCAACGTAGCCGATGCGGCGAATGTTCAAGTCGCGGTGTTCTTTCGAAAAGCCAAGCTCCGACGACAGGTTCTTACGCACGATGTCTCCGTCCAGCAATGTCACTGGGCGACCGCCCATTTCCATCAGCTTGACCATAAGCGCGTTGGCGATGGTCGATTTGCCAGAACCAGAGAAGCCGGTGAAAAAGACCGTGAAGCCTTGCTTCGACCGTGGCGGCTTGGTTTTGCGCAGTTCGGCCACAACTTCCGGGAAGGAAAACCAGTCGGGAATTTCCAGGCCTTCCGCCAGACGACGGCGCAATTCGGTGCCCGAGATGTTCAGGATCGTGACGTTGTCACGATCTTCGATTTCGTCGTTAGGCTCGTACTGGGCGCGCTCTTGCACATAGACCATGTGCTTAAAGTCGACCATCTTGATGCCCATTTCCTCTTCGTGTTCGCGGAAAAGTTCTTGGGCGTCGTATGGACCATAGAAATCCTCGCCGGCCGAGTTTTTGCCTGGGCCCGCGTGGTCGCGGCCTACGATGAAGTGGGTCACGCCATGGTTTTTACGGATCAGACCGTGCCACACCGCTTCACGTGGGCCGGCCATCCGCATTGCCAGCGGCAACAGGGACATGGTGGTTGTCGTGGCCGGGTACTTGTCCAGTACGGCTTCGTAGCAACGCACGCGTGTGAAGTGATCAACATCGCCGGGTTTGGTCATGCCGACAACAGGGTGGATCAGCAGGTTGGCTTCGGCTTCACGCGCGGCACGGAACGTCAGCTCTTGGTGCGCCCGGTGCAGTGGGTTGCGGGTTTGGAAGGCCACGATCTTGCGCCAGCCGAGTTTGCGGAAGTAGGCGCGCAATTCGTTCGGGGTATCGCGACGAGCACGGAAGTCGTAGTGGATTGGCATTTGGATGCCGGTTACCGGCCCACCTAGGTAAATCTTACCCGCGGTGTTGTGCAGGTAGTTCACGGCTGGATGCGCAAGATCGTCCGCGCCAAACACCTTTTCAGCCTCTTTGGATTTGTCAGGCGTCCAACGATCGGTCACTGTCATCGTGCCAAGGATCACGCCCTCTTGGTCGCGCAGCGCAATATCCTGACCAATTTCGATGCTGTCTGCAAATGCCTCTGACACGTCCAGCGTGATAGGCATCGGCCACAGCGATCCGTCCGTCAGGCGCATATTGTCGACGACGCCGTTGTAGTCCGCTTCGGTCAGAAACCCCTTCAAAGGATTGAAGCCGCCGTTCATCAGCAATTCAAGATCGCAGATCTGGCGCGGTGACAGGTCCCACGACGTCAAATCCGCGGCTTCCATCTTCATTTTTTGCGCGCTGTCGTAAGAGACATAAAGCTCCGGAATAGGGGCAAGGTTATTTTGCATCAGTTTGGTCCTATGCTTTAGGGGAGAAAGGCCAGAGGTTGTGCCGGTCAGTTCGGCGTGAAGCGCATCGTATTCAGCGAATTTACGCGCGAGAAATTGGTCGGTGAGCCGGTTCTTTTCGGACGCACCGCGGGACGTGATGCTATAGGCAAAGCGTTGGCGCCGATCCGGTCCGTCCCGTTCACTAACTTTGACAAAGCCGGCCTCGGTTGCGGATCTGAGCAGAGTGTTCAGCCGCCCCAGCGACAGTCCCAAAGCTGCTGCCGTTTCACGCTGTGACGCGTCGGGCGCGATATCCAACTGTCGCAACAGACGGAAGAGCTGGTCCTGCTCAACATTGCTCGTCTTTTGCGCAGCCATCGGCATCGCGGGAAATCCTTTGCGTTCACGCATGAACGTATTGCACAGAATGTGTGTTCATGGAAGAACAAATTTGCTGCAAGTGCGAATTTTTGCCATGTGAGGCGTGATTTTTCTGCGTTGCAGCGTAATCTGCTTGCCTTTTGCCTAGCTCTGGTGCGTCGCAGCGTCGGGTTCCGCCGCGCCGGTGCGCTGATCTGAAATCGTTTCCAGAACCGCGGACAAGTCGGTGGCACGGGCCATCGCCGCGGCACGGATGGGGCGGGCAACGCCACGCAAGGTGAGTTCTGTTAAGCGGTCCGCGACTGCGCCAGCGCCGGCGGCGAACAACAAGTCTTCCGATACCAGCACTTCAACACCCATAGCCTTGGTTTCCCCTTCCAACCGGCTTGCGGTGTTCACGGTGTCGCCGATGATCGTCCGGGGCGCATTTCCGACCGGACCAATCTCGCCCACAACCAAGTCGCCCAGATGCAGGCCGATGCCAATCCGGACTTCTGTTGCGCCTTCTTTTGACAGCTGGGCATTGAAACTTTCGAGCGCTGCGCCGATGCGTTCAGTCGCTCTTAACGCGGCCCGCGCCGACGTTTTGGCATCTTGCGTCTCGAACAGGGCGAGCAGCCCGTCGCCCAGGTACTTGTCTATGGTCCCCCCGGCGGCTTCGATCTCTGGCACAATAGCATCGAAGAAACGGTTCAACAGAAAAACGACGTCATAGGGCAACTGGCCCGTCGTCCGCGCGGTGAAGCCGCGCATATCCAGGAACAGAATGGCAAGGCGCCTTTCTTCTCCTTGGCTTGCATGCGCACGCGCGCGTTTGCCGTCGGGGCGAAAAACGCGGAACACGGCAAGCGGGGCTGTCGGTTTGATCATGCAAGCCAAACGCGTGTTCGGTGACGCGTTGACGGCGCGCAAGCTGCGCGCTTCGGCCGCGCTGGGTTCAGGAAGGCTGTCCTGGCCGGTTTCGATCACGACACGGCACGTCGTGCATCGGCCACGTCCGCCGCACAGTGACGTGTGCGGGACCCCCGCTGTCCGTGACATTTGCAGCAGTGTCATGCCTTTTGGCGCGGAGACCTCGGGCCCATTGATGTACCGAATGCGAACGGACGACCGACTGGAGATGTAACGGCGCACGGCATACGTCAGCACCACCGCCGCCAAAATCGCGGCAAACGCATAAAACGCGATACTGGCCTGGTTCAGCAGTGTCCCGATCATGACACCGTCGGGCCAGTTGTGATCCGCAAGCAAAGCGCCAAGCCCGCT
>CAWUIW010000111.1:0-10247 GCA_963922515.1 uncultured Rhodobacterales bacterium
CCTCCATATGAATGATATGGCGGTTTTCCGCCTCTGCTTGTCGCGCGGCCTCCATCACGTCCATCACGATGAAGGGATCGACCCGGGACCGGGTTGAGTTTCGCATGGTGTTCTCCCATGGTGCAGCCATGTTGTTTCAACGGTTTCGCGGCAAAACGTCAATCCCGGCCCTTGCCTTGGCCGCCTGTCTTTACGTCGCTTCGGCGGCGCAGGCTGCCGCGATCACGCTGTTGCGCGATCCCGATATCGAACATGCCCTTTTGCAGTTGTCGGCACCGATCCTGACTGCGGCCGGTCTGAGCCCGAGGCGGGTGCGCGTCGTTCTGGTTGACGACAGTTCGCTCAACGCCTTTGTCATTGATCACCGCACGATCTTCATTCACCGCGGCCTGGTTTTGAAAGTCGACAGCGCCCGCGAGCTTCAGGCCGTGATTGCGCACGAGGCCGCACATATTGCGAATGGTCATATCGCGCGCCGGATGGCGAATTTCCGCAGCGCCAGCACCGCGGCCGGCCTCGGCATGGCACTGGCGGTCGCCGCTGCAGCTGCCGGAGGCGGACAGGCCGCAGCAGGCATTGGACTGGCCGCGCAAAGCGCAGCCCAGCGCAGTTTCCTGGCTCATACCCGCGCTGAAGAATCCTCGGCGGATCAATCCGCGGCACAGTTCCTGCGCAGGGCCGGGATCAGCCCGCGCGGGTTGTTGGAAGTGCAGCAGATATTCCGCGGTCAAGAAGCGTTAAATGTCAGCCGTCAGGACCCCTATATTCAGTCGCATCCATTGACCCGCGACCGGATCCGGGCGGCCGAGGCCTTTGTCGCCGCTTATGGTGACGAAGCCGCCCCACGACCAAATGATGACTACTGGTTTGCGCGCGCGCGCGGCAAACTGTCCGCCTTCACGCGGTCGCCGAAATGGACCGAGCGGCGGGTTTCATCGGAAACGTTCAAGGATGTACGACTGATGCGCGAAGCCGTGGCCGCGCATCGCGAGCGAGATTTGGCCCGTGCCCGTCAGAAAATCGATGCCGCAATCGCCCTGCGCCCCAAAGATGGATACTATTATGACCTCAAGGGCCAGATTTTGCTGGAAAGCCGCCGGGCGACAGAGGCAATCGCGGCGTATCGCACGGCTTCGGAACTGGCACCGGGCGAACCCTTGATCCTTGGGGGATACGGGCGCGCCCTGCTCGCCAACAAACAGTACCGCCCGGCCCTTGAACAGCTGGAACGTGCACGCGCCAGAGACTTCCGCGACACGCGCGTCCTGCGGGACATGTCGATCGCTTATGCCCAATTAGGACAAACTGGCATGGCATCGGTTGTCACGGCAGAACGATACGCGTTGCAAGGCCGGCTGTCAGACGCGGGTATCCATGCCCAACGCGCGATGCGTCAATTGCCGCAAGGCTCCCCCCCTTGGCAGCGGGCACAGGATGTGTTCATTGCCGCGGAGAAGGCTGAAAAAAAGAGATGACCATGATCCGTACGCTTGTTTCGACCGCACTCTTTGCCGGGCTGCTGACCGCCCCTGTCACGGCATTGGACCTCAGCGCTATGACACCTGCAGAGCGCGACGCTTTCGGCGCACAAGTGCGCGCATATTTGCTGGAAAACCCCGAGGTTATTGTCGAGGCCATAAACATTCTCGAAGCACAGCAAGCCGAACAACAGGCACAGGCGGAACTGCAGGTGGTCGCAGGCAATGCAGACGCGATCTTTGACGATGGGTATTCTTGGGTCGGCGGCAATCCGGATGGCGATATCACGCTGGTCGAGTTCATGGACTACCGCTGCGGGTTCTGCCGCCGCGCGGTGCCGGAGATTGTCAAGCTATTGGAAGGCGACGGAAACATTCGCTGGATCATCAAGGAATTCCCGATCCTTGGCGAAGACAGCCTTGCCTCTTCGCGATTTGCGATTGCCGTAAAGCAGGTCGAGGGTCCCGATGCCTACAAGCAGGCACATGACGCTCTGGTCGAACTGACCGCAAGCGTGAATGACGTCACCTTGCGCCGGTTATCCGATGGTTTGGGTTTTGACACGGACGCAGTGTTGGCCCAGATGAACAGTGACGAGGTCACGCGCGAGATATCGGAAACGCGCGCTCTTGCGCAGCGGTTGAACATCACCGGAACGCCGACCTTTGTCCTTGAAGACGAAATGCTTCGGGGCTTCCTGCCTGCAGACCAGTTGGCGCTGATCGTCGCAGAAAAGCGCGACCAATAGCTTTGACAAATTCCGTTGTTGCCTGAGGCGTCGCGGATTATTCCGCGGCTTCCCGGGCCGCTTCGATTTCAGCAGCGCGGCGTTCAACCTGTTCGACGATATGGTCGACCATTTGGTCGTTCGACATTTTGTGGCTCTGCTTACCGGCGAGGTACACCATACCCGATCCCGCGCCACCCCCCGTGAACCCGACATCTGTCATCAATGCCTCTCCGGGTCCGTTTACCACGCAACCGATGATCGACAGGCTCATCGGCGTCTTGATGTGTTCCAAGCGCTTTTCCAGGATTTCAACCGTCTTGATCACGTCAAACCCCTGACGGGCGCAGGACGGGCATGAAATGACGTTGACGCCGCGATGACGCAGGCCCAATGACTTCAGGATTTCGTAGCCGACTTTCACTTCCTCGACAGGATCCGCCGACAGGCTGACACGTATGGTGTCGCCTATGCCCATCCACAGCAAGTTGCCCAAGCCGATGGCCGACTTGATCGTGCCACTGACCAGTCCGCCAGCCTCGGTGATCCCCAAATGGATCGGGGCATCGGTCGCATCGGCGATCCCCTGATAGGCGGCGGCGGCAAGGAACACGTCCGACGCTTTCACGCTGATCTTGAATTCGTGAAAGTCGTTGTCCTGCAAAATGCGAATGTGCTCCAGTCCACTTTCCACCATGGCTTCGGGACAGGGCTCGCCATACTTCTCAAGCAGGTGCTTTTCAAGCGAGCCGGCATTCACACCGATGCGGATGGAGCACCCATGGTCCCGCGCGGCCTTGATCACTTCTTTCACGCGTGTTTCATCACCGATATTGCCGGGATTGATCCGCAAGCATGCGGCCCCGGCTTCGGCGGATTCAATCCCCCGCTTGTAGTGAAAGTGGATGTCCGCAACGATCGGCACCGGACTTTCGGCCACAATCTCTTTCAGCGCCTTTGAAGACGGCTCATCCGGCACCGAAATCCGAACGATGTCGGCGCCAGCCTCTGCCGCGGCCTGAACCTGGGCCACCGTTGCCGCGACATCCGTTGTCAGGGTATTTGTCATGGTCTGCACCGAAATCGGTGCATCGCCCCCGACCGGTACATTTCCAACCATGATCTGGCGGGACTTTCGGCGGTAAATGTTGCGCCACGGGCGCACGTGGTTCAGCGACATGCGTCAGCTCTCCGGTGAGACCATCTTTGCCGCTAACCTAGGCGGTCTCAGGCGCTATCGCAATGTCGTAGGATCAGTCTTGTTCAGGCGCCAGCGTTTGCGCCTCGGCCACCATACGGGCAAGGTCACGATCCTGTTCGAGATCAGCCAGCACATAGAGCGTGGTCACCTCGGCAACGGAAAGCGGCACATTGGCGGTGACGCTTCCGCTGGGACCGACTGGCCCGAAATGCTGATCGCCCACGGCAAAATACACCGCTCCGGATTCGCCTGCGCGCAACGTGGCGGGTTCTTCGGTTGCGGGCACTTCGTAGCTTTGTCCGGCATCCATGATGCCTTCGAAAATAACAGTCCCGTCTGCGGCGCTGACGCGCACCCATGACGGGCGCACCGTGACCATGCGCAGCGATGGCACCGCCGCTTCAACCACCTGAGGAACTGTTGGTGCAAGATCGGTTTCCGCGGTTTGAACCAATTGATCCTCGGTGATCTGCACGTTCGGCAGACTTGGGGCCCGGAAAGCCCCAACATTCCGCGGATCCAAAGACGCAATCGGCGCATCGCGCGCCACAAGCACGGGCACATCCAACGCCTGCGGCCGATACAAGCGGTCCAAGGCTTCGGAGGTGACCAAAGATGCGTCTGGTTCCGTCCCGGCGGTTTGTACCCCTTGGAGCGGATCCAATTCGGACAAAACAACCGGTGTTTCATCAACCGGCGCAAATTGAACTTGCTGCACTTCTTTCAGGACAGACCAACCACCGTATCCAATACCGCCGATCAAGGCGACCAGCACAAGGGTCGACCCGATGGCCCGTGGTTCAATGCTGGCCCAGACCGATTCACCTGCGGGAATAAACGGTGTGTTCGGCGACGTGAAGGGATCGCGGTCCGAAGCCAAGGGACGCGCCACCGGATCGTCATTGCTTTTCCGTTTGCCCAACGCCTCCGAGGACATTCCGTGCGCCACTTCAAACCCGCTTTCGGCGCAGAACTTGGCAAACGCGTCGTCTGGGTTCATGTTCAGGTAACGGGCGTAGGACCGCACATAGCCCGATATGAACCCTGGCGTGTCAAAAGCCGATGGATCACAGTTTTCGATGGCGGCGATATAGGCGGCCTTGATGCGAAGCTCGCGCTGGACATCAAGCAAAGATTTTCCCATCGTCGCGCGTTCACCACGCATCATGTCGCCAAGCCGCAGTTCGAAGTCGTCAAAGCTTTTCGGCTCTGACTGTACCTCCATAGGAGTTATCGATATGCGCGAATGCCTGCGCCCGATCATTCCTGCCGCCCCATTGCCTCGTTAGACCGGAACTCTGCCCAACGATTCGTCCCGGTACGTTGTTAGCGCAACACTACCACATTGCAAAGAAAGTGGACAGATAACGGTAGGTTAACCGGCCAATTCGGCGCGATTTAGCGCACAATGCGACCATAGTTGGTCCAAAGCGTGCACGAGGCGATCCATTTCTTCCGGTCCATGTACGGGCGATGGCGTGAACCGCAAACGCTCTGTACCGCGGGGTACGGTGGGGAAGTTAATGGGTTGAACATAAATGCCAAAATCGTTGAGCAGCATGTCGCTGATCATCTTAGTATGCACCGGATCGCCAACCATGACCGGCACAATATGGCTGCCATGATCGATGATCGGAAGGCCCAAACCCTTCAGCCGGGTCTTCAGAATTTTAGCTTGGGTTTGATGCAATTCGCGCAGCTCCGGCGCCCGTTTTAGATGGGCCACGGATGCCGCAGCACCGGCTGCAACCGTCGGCGGCAGGGACGTCGTAAAGATGAAACCGGGTGCATAGGACCGTATCGCATCGCACATTTTAGCGGATGCCGCGATGTAGCCGCCCATCACCCCATAGGCCTTGGCCAATGTTCCGTTGATAATGTCCAACCTGTGCATCAGCCGGTCACGTTCGGCCACACCGGCGCCGCGGGGCCCGTACATGCCAACGGCGTGAACCTCGTCGATATAGGTCAGCGCATTGAACTCGTCTGCCAAATCGCAGATCGCTTCAATAGGGCCAAAGTCACCGTCCATCGAATAGATCGATTCAAACGCGATCAGCTTCGGCGCAGCCGGATCGTCCGCGGCCAGCAACTCCCGTAAGTGCTCGACGTCATTATGCCGGAAAATGCGCTTTGCCCCACCGTTGCGACGCACCCCTTCGATCATCGAGGCGTGATTCAATGCATCCGAGTAGATGATCAGGCCCGGAAACAGCTTCGGCAGCGTGCTGAGCGTGGCATCGTTCGCGATATAGGCCGAGGTAAAGAGTAGCGCCGCGTCCTTGCCATGCAGATCCGCCAATTCGGCTTCGAGCCGTTTGTGATAGACTGTCGTGCCCGAAATGTTGCGCGTGCCGCCAGAACCCGCGCCAGCCGCATCTAGTGCTTCGTGCATCGCGTTTAGAACAACCGGGTTTTGCCCCATGCCCATGTAATCGTTACTGCACCAAACCGTGATCGGTGCTTCGGTCCCGTCGGGACGCGTCCACATGGCATGCGGGAAGTGGCCGTTTCGACGCTCAATGTCGATAAATGTGCGGTAACGGCCTTCATCATGCAGCCGGTTTATCGCAGCGTCGAGACGGTCGGAATAGTCCAACAGTATTTCCTTTCACTTCGGTGGGTTGGTGCACGATTGCACGTCCCTGCCCGGGTCAGTGATACACGATATAGGCCCGAGAAAGCCTGTTCAACAGCATTGCCTCGGGCGTCGTGTCGCATCCTTGACTTGAATCAAGGCCTGATCGCTGGACAGCGGCATTGACACTGCTAGGGTCGAAACAAATTCCACGATAGGAGACGTCACATGAGCTTGGACGCGGTTTTGGCCCGGATCGATGCGGAGTTGCCTGCAGCCACAGAGCGCCTGCTGGAATTGCTGCGCATCCCATCCATTTCGACAGATCCGGCGTATGCCGACCCCTGCGACAAGGCTGCCGACTGGTTGGTGGCGGATTTGCAGTCCTTGGGCGTGGATGCCGCCAAACGGCCAACTCCCGGCCACCCAATGGTGGTCGGACATGTCGATGGCGATGGCCCGCACCTTCTGTTCTATGGCCACTACGACGTGCAGCCTGTTGATCCGTTGGACCTTTGGGATCGCGATCCTTTTGATCCCGAGATTCAGGACACGCCCAAGGGCAAGGTGATCCGCGGGCGCGGTGCAAGTGACGACAAAGGGCAGTTGATGACCTTTGTCGAGGCATGCCGCGCATGGAAAGCAGAGCATGGGTCGCTACCTTGCAAGCTGACGTTTTTCTTCGAAGGCGAAGAAGAAAGCGGCTCACCTTCTCTGGTCCCGTTCATGGAAGAGAACGCGGCCGAGTTGAAGTCGGACCTTGCCCTGATCTGCGACACGGGTTTGTTCGACAGTCGCGTGCCGGCAATCACCACAATGCTGCGCGGTTTGCTGGGGGAAGAGGTGATCATCACAGGCCCGGACAAGGACCTGCATTCGGGCATGTACGGTGGCGCCGCGCGCAACCCGATCCGCGTGATCAGCAAGATCATCGCGGCATTGCACGATGAAACTGGCCGCATCACCGTTCCCGGGTTCTATGACGGCGTCCCGGAATTGAGTGACGAGTTGCGCGCACAATGGGACGGGCTTGGGTTCGATGCGGGGGCATTTCTGGGCGATGTCGGCTTGAGCCACCCGGCGGGTGAACGGGAAAAAACGGCATTGGAAATGCTGTGGTCCCGGCCCACCTGCGAAGTAAACGGCATTGTTGGCGGATACACCGGTGACGGTTTCAAAACCGTCTTGCCATCGGTTGCCAGTGCCAAGATCAGCTTTCGCCTTGTCGGGCAACAAGACCCTCTCGTCATCCGAGAAAGCTTTCGCAAGATGGTGACTGATCTTTTGCCGCCGGATTGCTCGGTTGAATTCAAGGATCACGGGGCGTCTCAAGCGGGGATGTTTGACACATCCGGACCGTCCTATGATGCCGCGCGTCAAGCGCTGAGTGACGAGTGGCCAGACGAGGCCGCGTATATTGGCTGTGGCGGGTCCATTCCCATCGCTGGTCACTTTCAGGATATTCTGGGAACACCCCCGATGCTCATTGGGTTCGGCAAAGACGATGATCAGATCCATTCGCCGAACGAGAAGTACGACATGGAGAGCTTTCACAAGGGTATCCGCAGTTGGGCGCGCGTGCTGGCAGCACTCACTTGATGTCCATTCCCGGCTTTGACGATGGCGTAGCGCAGCTGAACGGCCAATCAATCGCCTATTCGATCGGTGGCAAGGGCCCACCCGTCTTGCTTCTGCACGGGTTTCCGCAAACCCGTGCTATGTGGATGCATGTTGCTCCAAGGCTGTCCAAGAGTTTCACGGTCGTGGCCTCTGACTTGCGCGGTTACGGTGACAGCAGCAAACCGACGACGGTCAAAGACATGGGGTTTCGCCCTATGGCACAGGACCAACGTGCCTTGATGGCCAACCTTGGGTTCGATCGGTTTCACATCGTCGGACATGACCGTGGAGGGCGAACCGCGCACCGTCTGGCGCTGGACAGCCCTGATGCGGTGATCAGCGCCACAGTCATGGACATTGTCCCAACCCATGTCCTGCTGGACCGGCTGACGCGCGAAGTCGCGCTGGCCTATTACCATTGGTTTTTCCTGGCCCAGCCTGCCCCAATGCCGGAAACCCTTATTGCGCCTGACCCTGACGCTTACTTTGAAGGTTGCCTGGCCGGATGGGGTGGCGCCAGGCTGGATGACTTTCCCGCAGAGGCGCTGGAGGCGTACCGTCAAAGCTGGCGCCGTCCGGAAACGATTGCCGCGATGTGTCACGATTATCGGGCTGGCGCGTCACTGGATTTCAAGCTTGACGCGCAGGACTTGGCGCGCCGTGTTTGCTGCCCGGCCATGGTCATGTTTGGACGGGACGGTGCGATGGCCAAGCATTTCGACATCGCCGAAACATGGTCCCAGCGATTTACCGACTTGCGGGCCGTGGGCTGCCCGGGCGGCCACTTTTTCGTAGATGCATTTCCAAATGAAACCGCAGATGCGCTGAGCGCGTTTCTGTCTGATATCGGCTAGATCAGTCCGTTGAAACGCTCTGGCAGAACCCACTGAATGGGATAATCCGGGCGCTCGAAGTGGAAAAAGCCCGTGTCTCCTCGGGGCTCCCATGTGCGGTACATTTTTCTCCGCACTGGCCCTGGCTTGAATTCTTCTTCCAAGGTGAGGCCCGAGAAAGCCTCGAACACGGCCCGGTCTTCGCCCCGCGCCTCGGGAAACCAGTGCTTGCCTATCGCGGCTTCTTTTACTGTTGCTCCTGTCGCTTCGGTCACTGCGTTCCGACGGTCCATCGCGTCCGAATATGTGCCGAAATCACAAAACTTCAGATGCATCAGATACAGCTCGTCCGGCACATGCAGTTTTTCGTACTGCGTAAAGTGCCCGCCCCGCGCGATTTTCACCCCGGTCGACACAATACAGGGCTTGGAGTAGTGCGGCGCAGGCCGCACATGGCGTCGGGGTCCAAGAATAGCGTCGGTGATCGGGGTGTCTTCCACGTCGATGCGGTGAATGACCTCCAGCCCCATCGGAGTCACGACGCGCCCCGGCTTGATGCCCTGAATAAAGGACAACAAATCGCCGTCGGCATCGGGGTCCATTACGACCAGTTCGTCCACATCGCCCACAATCACATGGTTGTAGTAACAACGCAGGCCCTGGACGAGGTTATTCAGCAGTCGCCAGCGTTTCATATCGAAATTCTTGTGTGCATCGCCCGGGATGCCAATGATATTGCACCCTTCGGCCAACGCGGCGACCTCTTCCCCGCGGCCATGGTTCACGATGTAGCAATGCTCACGCCCGAACAGGGTGCCATAATGGCGCAGCCACGCTTTCAGAAAGAACGCGTCATCGCGCACCATGGTCAATGCGGCCACTGTCTGCATGCAATCGGTCCTGCTCTGCCCTTTGAGGTTTTGACAGAATGTTACCTAACTGGCAGCTATAAGAGAATCCCTAAAATCGCGCCGCGCCGCATGGATAAGGCCCCAAAGTGATCACCCAAGACTTTGCTGAAACCGGCTTTTTCGCCCAACGCCCCTCGGATCACAGGATCACTCGGTTTCAGGTGCTGGGCGAACGATCGTCGGGCACCAATTTTGTCAAGCGGTTGATCGGCAAGAACACGGCATTGACCCCGACCGAAGATCTGGGCTGGAAACACGGATTTTCGCAGATGATCGGCATCCCACACGACCTTGCGGTCATCGTGTCGGTGCGCCGCGCGGATCGCTGGGCGCTGTCGATGCATGCCAAGCCGTGGCACACCACGCCGGCGCTGCAAAAACTGACCTTTTCCGACTTCATTCAAAGCCCTTGGGACACGATCGTGGACCGGCCGCGCTACTTCGGTGGCCGGGCGGCAGCCTTGCCCATCGTGGGGGCGCCTTTGCAGCAGGATCGCCATCCGATCACGGGGGCGACCTTTGGCAATCTTTTTCAGTTGCGAAAGGCCAAGTTGGCGCATCATCTGGGCTACGCGCAACGGGGTTGCACCTTTGTCCTGGTGCGGATGGAGACGGCGCAGGCCGAACCCGACCTGATCCTGGACCGGCTGCGCAACGCGTTGGGACTGGCCCCCGCCACGGGTCCATTGCAAGCGGTGACCAAGCGGCTTGGATCAAAGTTCAAAGCCGCGGTCCCCGAGCGCCCGGTTACGCCACAGGCGGCCTCGGCTGCGGACATCGCATTCCTGCGCGCCGAAACCGACCCCGGTCAAGAGGCGATGCTGGGCTATTCCTACGAGTGAAAAGTGGCGCGGTTGACGGGGCTCGAACCCGCGACCCCCGGCGTGACAGGCCGGTA
>CAWUIW010000112.1:0-10194 GCA_963922515.1 uncultured Rhodobacterales bacterium
CCGCCGGCGGGGCCGTCGATGATGCCACGCCGTGGTGCGGTGGCCCGGGCCGAAATCCTGGCTCAGCTGGGGCGGAACGAAGATGCGTTGGAGCTGTTGGCGGACGCATTTGGTTCCGTGTTTGATCCGGGTTTGACCGTTGTCGCCGACCGATTGGCCGCCGGTGAACAGCTGCCTTTCACCCATATTCGCTCTGTGGCTGACGGAATGTCCGAGGTATTCTTTACCATTTCCGCAGCTCTTAGCGGCGAAGCGGCCGATGACTATGCCCTGATTTACGGACGGGTTGCCGAGTACCTGCGGCCAGACCACGTGGATGCGATCTTGTTGGTCGCACAGTTGCTCGAGGACTTGGGGCAATACGATCTGGCCGTTGCGGCGTACAAAAATATTCCGAGTGACAGCCCGGACTTCAGTGCCGCCGAACTTGGGCGTGCTGAAGTGTTGCGCCGCAACGCGAAGCCAGATGCCGCCATCGAAGTGCTGGAGCAATTGGCCGAGAACTACCCAAGTCTTCCCGCAATTTTTTCTGCTTTGGGTGATATCCACCGCCAGCAAGAAGACTATTCGGATGCAATTGCTGCCTATGATAAGGCGCTTGGCTACACCGAGCCCGGCGACCGCACGGAGTGGTTCCTGCACTATGCGAGGGGGATCAGCTATGAACGTCAAGACAATTGGCCAGCGGCCGAGTCCGATTTCCGAGCAGCGCTGGAACTGAACCCGGACCAGCCACAGGTGCTGAACTATCTTGGGTACTCCTTGGTAGAAAAACAGATCAACCTGGACGAAGCCTTGGACATGATCCAGCGCGCCGTGGCCGCACGCCCGGATAGCGGGTACATCGTGGATAGTCTGGGTTGGGTACTGTATCGGCTGGGCCGGTACGAGCAGGCCGTAGAACACATGGAAAAAGCGGTTGCTCTGATGCCGGTCGACCCGGTTGTGAATGATCATCTGGGGGACGTGTATTGGGCTGTAGGACGGTATCGCGAAGCCGAGTTCCAGTGGAAACGTGCTCTATCTTTCATTGACCCTACGGATACCGGAGGCGAGGCAGACCCCGACCGCATCCGCCGCAAGCTTGAGGTTGGCTTGGACCAGGTGCTGGTTGAAGAGGGGGCTTTGCCGCTCGAAGTCGCCAATGACGACGGTTGAGGTCTTTGCTCCGGCAAAGCTTAACCTGACCCTTCATGTCACCGGCCAACGGGATGATGGTTATCACAAGTTGGATAGCCTCGTTGCTTTTACTGACATCGGAGACAAGATCACAGTTTCGCCCAGCAATGCCCTGACACTTACGGTCAGCGGACCGCAGGCGGAACATTTGATCGCGGACGAAACCAACTTGGTTTTGCGCGCTGCGCATTTTCTGGGCCGGGGACGCGGCGCGGATATCCATCTTGAAAAAAATTTGCCGATTGCGTCCGGGGTCGGCGGTGGTTCGGCGGATGCTGCGGCAACTTTGCGCGCTTTGAGCCTGTTGTGGGATTTGGACACACCCGCCCCGGCAACGACAGTTGGGCTGGGAGCCGATGTGCCAGTCTGCATGGTGGGCAGCACACTGCGAATGCGTGGGGTCGGTGAGAGGATCACGCATCTTGATCGATTACCGGACATGACCGTTGTCCTGGTTAACCCGAACGTGCCGGTATCAACACCTGGCGTGTTCAAGGCTTTGCAAAAAAAGGATAACCCGGCAATGCCGGACCGATTGCCACACTGGTCAAACTTTGACAGTTTCGTTTTGTGGCTGACCGGGCAGCGCAACGATCTTCAGGCGCCAGCAATCCAGCTTCAACCGGTGATCGCAGACGTGATTGACGGCTTGATGGACGCCGGAGCGGCTTTTGCAGCGATGTCCGGGTCGGGCGCCACCTGCTATGGCGTGTTCCGCAATTCTGATACGGCCGCTTTGGCCGTTGAGGAACTGTCCGCAACAGGCTGGTGGTGCGCACAGGGGGCGTTTGTCTAACTGAGCCGGGCAACGACATAGTCGGCCAGCCCGTCCAGCATGCCGCGGATCGGATGGTCTGGCAGACCTGTCAATGCGCTGCGCGCTTTTGCGGCCCAGGCTTGCGCGTCTGCGCGGGTTGCATCCAAGGTGCCATACTTGGCCATTAAACCCAGCGCTGTGTCCAGGTCACCGTCTTTTTGATCCCCTTTTTCGATCACACGGACCCAGAAAGCATGTTCTTCGGAAGTAGCTTGGCTGACCGCCTTGATCACAGGGAGTGTGAGTTTGCGCTCGCGAAAATCATCGCCCACATTCTTGCCCGTGGAACTGCTATCACCTTGATAGTCCAAAAGATCATCTGCAATCTGAAACGCGATCCCCAATGCGTCGCCATAGTCGTACAACGCCTGGACATCTCGCTCTGGGCGTTGTGCGATGACCGCGCCGACTTGCGTGGCCGCGGAAAAGAGGGCGGCCGTTTTCCCGCGGACAACTTGCAGATAGATGGCTTCTGTTGTGCGCAAATCGCGTGCGGCGGACAATTGCAGAACTTCGCCCTCAGCGATCGTCGCGGCAGCATTGGCGAGGATATCCAGCACCCGCAGCGACCCGGTCTCTACCATCAATTGGAAGCTACGCGCAAAAAGATAATCACCGACCAGCACGCTGGACTGGTTATCCCACAACAGATTGGCCGTTGGCCGGCCGCGGCGTTGTTCGCTTTCATCTACCACGTCGTCATGCAGCAGTGTGGCGGTATGTATAAACTCGACCGTTGCCGCGAGTTTCACCGCGTCGTGGCCGGTGTACCCGCACAATTCTGCGGCCGCGAGCGTCAGCATGGGGCGCAGGCGTTTGCCGCCGGCTTCAACCAGATGCGCGGTGACTTCAGGGATCCGCGGCGCATGTTCTGATGCCATGCGATGCCGGATCAATTCGTTGACTGCCGCCATTCCGGGCGACAGAGTATCCGCCAGTTGTTCATGCGGTTTGCGCGAAAGGCTCGTGTCCATCACACTCCTGCTACAAGGCTCGACAGATTGTGCACCTTGCCCTTATTTCATTGCTCATGAAGGAACTATTGCGCAGCACCGATCCGACCATCATGGCCTTCGCCTCGGCCCTGCTTCAGGGAGAGGATATAGACTGCTTTCAGATGGACGTAAACATGAGCATCCTCGAAGGCGGCATCGGCATCTTTCCGCGGCGCATGATGGTGCGCGAGGAAGACTATGACCGCGCATTGCGGGTTATGACCGACAACAACATCGATTTGGGTCAGTGAGCCGCTTTGATACTTCCGCGCTGACCAAAGATCGGTTTCTGGGTGGCCAACTGGCGTTATGGCAACCCAAAACCGGGTATCGCGCCGGGGTCGATCCGGTTCTTCTGGCGGCATCGGTCCCGGCACGCTCGGGCCAGACGGTGCTAGAACTTGGTTGCGGCGCGGGCGCGGCCATACTTTGCTTGGGCGTCCGAGTGCCCGGTTTGGCTTTGACGGGGATCGAAGTGCAGCCCGATTACGCCGATTTGGCCCGCCAAAACGCGGCTGCTGCAGGTTTGACTATAGAGGTGCATGATGGCGATTTGTCGGACATGCCCCAAAGCCTGCGTGGGCATAGCTTTGATCATGTGATCGCCAATCCACCCTACTTTCGTCCGCAGTCCAGGCGTGCCGCGACGGACGCTGGCCGTGAAACAGCCTTGGCTGGGGACACGCCGCTTGCAACCTGGATAGATGTCGCCACGCGCCGCTTGGCTCCCAAAGGCTACCTGCACCTAATCAACCGGATCGAACGCATGCCGGAAGCGCTGGCGGCTTGCATGGGAAAAATCGGGTCTGTGGAAGTGCTGCCGTTGGCCGCTCGCAAAGGTCGCGCACCCCATCTGATGATTCTCCGCGCCCGCAAATCCGGGCGTGCCGCATTCAAACTGCTGCCGCCCGTGGTACTGCATATGGGCGACACGCATGAACGTGACGGCGACAGCTATACGCCGGAAGTGTCTGATATACTGCGAAATGGAGCGGCCTTGACGTGGCCACGGGTTTAACCAGTGCGTTCGATTCCATCCCAAGCCGACGGCGACTTATCCACACTTTGAAACGATTAGGTGACAGCTGGCGCAGTTTATGCTCCACTTTCTGGGTACGTTAGTTGTTGGAGGAACGCATGAGCCTGACCGCACATCTGTCGGAACTCAAAAAGAAGCATCAATCCCTCAGTTTAGAAGTCGAAAAGGCGCAGCGCGCACCTGGTGTGGATGACCTGCAGATCGCAACGATGAAAAAGCAAAAGCTCAGGCTCAAAGAAGAAATAGAACGGCTGTCATCCTAAGGCAGTTTCTTTTCTGCGCGCAAACTGGCACGGGCGGCCAAGACCGCGCCGCCCGTTATCAGAAATGCTGCAAACGCCAAGCCCCAACTGGGGGCAGTGACGCCTGCGATCACCAGCACGAGTGTCGACAACAGCGGGGCTGCGTAGGCGCTGGTGCCCAGCACTTGAATGTCACCGTGTTTGACGCCGATGTCCCATACATAAAACGCAAGGCCCACCGGCCCCAGCCCCAACCCGATTGCCGCAGCCCAGCCCAGCCCGCTGTCGGGCCATTGCGGGGTTTCGAAAGCAAGATGCAATCCCCCGGACAAGATCGCCGTACCCAAGCAGAACACGGCAACCGAACTGGTCGGCGCTGAACCAAGCACGCGCGACAAAACCGAGTAACCCGACCATGTCAGCGCACACAGCAAGGCCAAGCCATATCCCGGCAATGCAGCGGGATCAAAACCGGCGCCGCCACCTGCGATGATCAAGGCAGCGCCAGCAAACCCAAGCAAGCCACCGACCAAGTGGCCGCCACGCAGTTTTTCTCCTGGCAAAAGGCCGGACAACAACACGATCAGCAGCGGCCAGAGATAGGCGATCAGACCGGCTTCCGCTGCCGGGGCAAGCCGCAAGGCCGAGAAATACAAAGCGTGATAGCCAAACAACCCGGCAGTTCCAAAGGCATAAATCTTCCACGATACCTGCCGCAATGCGCGCAGCTCTCGCGTTGCAGCTATCCACGCCAAGCCAAGTGTGCCACCGATCGCGAAACAGATGGTGTTCAAAAGCAAGGGCGGCGTCGGCGCCGACCCGACCGTGAACCATGCCAACAAAGACCACAAAAGCACCGCAATGAACCCAATTGCTGTAGCGTTGCGTCGTGTCATCAGGCTGTGGTTCCAGGCGCAACAACCTTCATTGCATCCGTAACATGTTGTGTTTTCCCGATTTCTTCCAGGATCCAGTCCCGAAACGCCACGACCTGCGGTCGCTCTTGTAAGCTTGGCGGGCACAAGAACCGAAAATGGGCCTTTGTGTCCAGAGCTGTTTGGAACGGTGCAACCAGCCGGCTTTCGGCGATATCCTTTACCACTAGGGACCGACGCCCCAGCACCACGCCCACGCCTGCGAGGGCTGCGTCGATAGCGTGATCGGCTTGGGAAAACCGGGGACCTGTTTTGGGCGTATAGTCGATCCCCATGGCACGAAACCAAGCAGGCCAGTCACAAGGTGGATCAAGGAACGAGAGCGATTCATCAAACAGCAATGGTGCATTTTGCAAGCTTTCCACAGTTGGGAATTGTTCCGCGAAATGCGGCAGCATAACGGGCGCGACCCATTCAAACGCCAAGGGTAACGAAAACAGGCCGTGATCGGGGCCATAGCCAAAGCGGATGGCCACATCAATTTCATCCCTGTCGAAATCCATGATTTTCAGACTGGCAGAAAACCGCAATTCGATTTCTGGATGCGCCTGCGCGAACTCATAAAGACGCGGCGCCATCCATTTGGCGGTAAAGGCCGGTCCGGCGGTGACATTCAAGGTGTTATGATTGGAAAGACGCCGGGCGGTCCGCCATGCGGCGGCCAGGGTTTGGAAACCATCTTCGGCCCCCGGGGCAAGCAATCGCCCGGCCTCTGTCAGTTCCACTGCACGGTTTAGTCGTCGGAACAGCGGTTGCCCCAAATGTGCTTCCAGCGATTTTATCTGAAAGGACAAGGCTGCGGGTGTCACGCCAATTTCGTCGGCGGCCTTGGCAAATGACATGTGCCGAGCGGCAGCATCAAAGGCGCGTAGCGCTGTCAGAGGCGGAAGGCGATCACTCATGTCAGTTCAATAAATCTTAACTGAAGGTTTGAAAAGTCTCGTTTGTAAACGGATTAGTTGGGGGTAATATTCAGATCACACAAGGAACACTTAGCCCGAAGGAGGCACCGACATGTTTGATTACACAACCGACCCAGCCGCACGCCGCGTGATCAAAGCTGCACATGAAGAGCGTGGAAAATTGGTTCGTGATGCGTTTCACTGGCTGCTTCACGGTTCCCGCTGATCCCCGCGCGCACGGATCTTACGGGATAAAGAAAAGGGGCCGGGTCCAATGACCCCGGCCCCTTTTTTGTGTCTTTTGCGCCGGGTCAGACGAAGAACTGTGCACCGTTGGCGGAAATGGTCGACCCGTTGATGAAACCCGCGTCGTCAGACACCAAGAAGGCAACGCAGCGTGCGATTTCTTCTGGCTCGCCTAAGCGACCCGCCGGAATTTGGCCTATGATCGCTTCGCGCACCTTTTCGGGAACGGCCATCACCATGTCTGTGGCAATGTATCCGGGGCAGATGGCGTTGGCGGTGATGCCCTTGGCCGCGCCTTCTTGAGCAAGCGACTTTACGATGCCCAGATCGCCAGCCTTCGTCGCTGCATAGTTTACCTGTGCAAACTGGCCTTTTTGACCATTGATCGAGCTAATGACGACAACACGCCCGAACCCACGTTCACGCATGCCCGGCCAAAGCGGGTGAATTGTGTTGAATACACCGGTCAAGTTGGTGTCGATCACCTGCGTCCATTGTTCTGGCGTCATCTTGTGAAACGGGGCATCGCGCGTAATGCCGGCGTTGGCCACAACGATTTCGATCGGGCCTAGATCGGCGGCGACCTGTTCCAACCCGGCGTTGGACGCCTCGTAGTCGGCCACGTTCCACTTGTATGTTTTGATGCCGGTTTCGTCGGTGAACTTTGCCGCGGCTTCATCGTTGCCAGCATAGGTTGCGGCAACCGTGTAGCCGGCTTCTTTCAGGGTTTGCGAGATGGCGGCACCGATTCCTCGGGAGCCACCGGTGACAAGCGCGACGCGGGACATGTGGATATTTCCTCCAGTAATAGGCGTAATTTTTCGTACAGCGCGAAATGGCTTTGGGCAACAATATTACTCGCAGATTTTTGCTTCGGCCAAAAACGATACTGCCGAGCCCAGTAAAGGCCCGGCAGAGGTTAGGCTTTGATCAGGATCAATCGCGTTCCACACACATTGCGACGCCCATGCCGCCGCCGATGCACAGGGTGGCCAAACCCTTCTTCGCGTCGCGACGTTTCATTTCAAACAGCAAGGTGTTCAGGACCCGCGCGCCCGACGCGCCGATCGGATGGCCGATGGCGATCGCGCCGCCATTCACGTTGACGATTTCCGGATCCCACCCCATGTCCTTGTTCACGGCGCAGGCTTGAGCTGCAAAGGCTTCATTGGCTTCCACCAAGTCCAGGTCACCGACCTTCCAGCCGGCTTTTTCCAGGGCCTTGCGGGATGCATAAATCGGGCCAACACCCATGATGGACGGGTCCAGACCGACCGTTGCAAACGACGCGATGCGGGCGAGGGGTTCAATCCCGCGCTTTTCCGCGTTTTCAGCGCTCATCATCAGGACGGCGGCCGCCCCATCATTCAGGCCAGAGGCGTTTGCCGCGGTGACAGAGCCGTCCTTGGCAAAGGCGGGGCGCAGTTTTTGCATTGCCTCAATGGTGGCGCCGTGGCGAATGTATTCGTCTTTGTCCATCACGATGTCACCCTTGCGGGTCTTGATCGTGAAGGGCACGATTTCGTCGGCGAACTTTCCGGCGTTTTGCGCAGCCTCGGCCTTGTTTTGTGAAGCGACGGCAAATGCGTCCTGATCTTCGCGGCTGATCTGCCATTTCTCGGCCACGTTCTCGGCGGTTTGGCCCATATGGTAGCCATTGAACGCGTCCCACAGACCGTCGCGGATCATCGTGTCGATGTAGCTCATGTCACCCATTTTGTGACCGGCGCGCAAAGGGGCGGCATGCGGCGACAGCGTCATGTTTTCTTGACCGCCGGCGGCAACAATGTCCGCGTCACCGAGCGCAATATGCTGCGCCCCCAAAGCCACGGCTCGCAAACCGGAACCGCACACCTGGTTGATGCCCCAAGCGGCGCTTTCCTGTGAAAGGCCGGCGTTGATATGGGCTTGGCGCGCCGGATTCTGCCCTTGGGCGGCGGTCAAAACCTGCCCAAGAATGGTTTCAGAAACGTCCGCCTTGTCGACGCCTGCGCGGTCTACAACCGCTTCCAGAACTGCGGTGCCCAAGTCATGGGCGGGGGTATTTGCAAAAGAGCCAGAGAAAGAGCCGACGCCGGTGCGGGCGGCGGATGCGATTACGACATTGGTCATCTGTAGTGTCCTCTACCAGTAAGCCGGACGGGACGCGCGGACGCCGCTACAAAGTACAAGGAGCAGCCCGCAAGCCCACCTTCGGGGATCGGTCTTAGTCCGACTTCCCGCGCTGGGCAACAGCGTCACATGCGCGCGGTTATGCTCTGGCTCTTGCGGGCGGAGAATCAAGCCATGGCGCATCCACGGATGGCGCGCCGTAGAGGTAGCCTTGAAGGCAATCGATCCCCAAGTGGCGCAGACACGCGGCATCCGCCTCCGTCTCTACAAACTCTGCGACAGTGAACATATCGAACTGGCGCGCGATGCTGATAAGAGCGGCGGTCACAACCTGATTGTCGCGGTTCTCATGAATACCCCGGATGAACTGCCCATCGATCTTGACCATGTCGAAAAAGAAGTCGCGAAAGTAGCGGATTGCTGTCTGTCCGGCGCCGAAATCATCAAGCGCAAAGCTGATCCCCTTCAGGCTGAGGCGGTCCATGAAGTCGATGGCGATTTCAGGCACGGTCATCGCAGAAGATTCGGTGATTTCCAGAATCAGGCGGTCGGCAATGCTTGGATCGGAAGACAAGTTGGCCTCAAGGACCCGGTTCCATCGCGCATAGCCGATAGAGCGTGCCGACATGTTGATTGACAGTCGCACACCGGGATTTTCCGACAAGGTACGCAAACCTTTTTCCAATGCAAGGCAATCCAATTCGCGGCCAAGCTCCGTGTTTTCGACCTGCGCCATGAAATCCCCGGCCGGAATGATCCGCCCGGTGGAATCAAGGACCCGGATCAGACCTTCGTAAAAGGCCACAGTATCGGGAGCTTGGGCCTGCATAACAGGTTGGAATGCAAGCAGCACTTCTTCGTGCCGGATCGCCTGAGCGACCATGTTCATGGTTTGCCTGTCCCGGGCGGTAATGGCGGCGCTGAGTGGGTTGTCGTCTTCAAAAGAGGCCGGTGCAGAGCGTGACTTGCGGTTTGGCACTATTCTCTTCATGGGCAACCCTTCGTGCTGAAATACCCGTCAAAGATTCGACAAACACATGAAGGTTCCCTTAATGTTCGAATTTTGTTCTAATTTGAGCAAAGGCACTCGGTAATGGAGAAACCCGATGGAACGCTGCGGCTGGCCCGGATCAGAACAGATCTATGTCGATTATCACGACACCGAATGGGGCGTGCCCGAGTACAGCAGCAGAGCCCTGTTTGAAAAACTGACGCTCGATGGGTTCCAAGCCGGGTTGAGCTGGATCACGATCCTCAAAAAGCGCGAGAATTTCCGGAGCGCGTTCTTGGGATTTGACCCGAACGTGATCGCGGATTGGGGGGACGTAGAGATTGCGCGTCTGCTCAATGATCCAGGCATAGTTCGCCACAAAGGGAAGATCGCCGCAACGATCGGAAACGCCCGTGCATGGCAGGCGATCGAAGCCAACGAGGGGTTCGATGCATTTCTGTGGCGCTATGTTGATGGGCAACCGCTGCAGAACCAGTGGCGCACGCGGTCCGACGTTCCGGCGTGGACGCCCTTGTCAGAGCGCGTGTCGAAGGATCTCAGGAAAGCAGGTTTTCGATTTTGCGGCCCGACGATTGTCTACGCGTTCATGCAAGCCTGCGGTTTGATCAATGATCATCTGGTTGGATGCCCGCGCCACGCCCAAGTGGCGAAGCTCGCGCGGTGATCCGGCAGGTCGGCGCCGCGCCTGGGTCGAGACGTGGTCTAGGCGGGCGGC
>CAWUIW010000113.1:0-10178 GCA_963922515.1 uncultured Rhodobacterales bacterium
CCCTGACCGCAGGCATCATAAAACCCGGTGCTTTTCGCGATCACATCAGCCTTGACCGTTGGGTTGATGTCCTTGAAATGCATGTAGGAAACACGGCCCATGTGCTTTTTCATGAAGGCGACGGGGTCGAAACCGGCATAGGAATGGTGACCCGTGTCAAAGCAGATTTTCAAGATGCTTTCATCGACCTCGTCCAGCAGGCGTTCCAGTTCCGGTTCAAAGTCCATGAAGCCGGCCGCGTGGGCATGGATGCCCACGACAAGGCCGGCATCTGTACCCATCTGGGCGACGTGTGCGATACGATCTCGGTATGCGGCCCATTCTGCCTGGTCCATCTTTTCGGCCGCGTCCCAGCGTCCCGCGGTGGGGGCGCGGCGCGGAGAAATGGAATCGATCAATACAAGGTGCTGTGCGCCATGCGCGTTCAGCGCAGCAATCGTACGCTCGGATCCATCCAGCACGTCATCCCACTGATTTGCGTCGTGAAAGGGGCGGAAAATCACGCCACCAATCAATTGCTGCCCAAATTCGGCCAAGGCGTCGGCAACCTGCGGTGGGTCTTCGGGCATGAAGCCAACGGGCCCCAATTCGATCCCGGTATAGCCTGCTTCCGCGTTTTCGCGGATCACGTCTTTCCATCCCGGATTGCGTGGATCACCTGCAAATTCAACGCCCCATGAACAGGGGGCGTTGCCAATATTGATGGTCATTGGTCGTCTCCAACAGGGCTGACGGCGTGCCAGCTTTTGGTGTCATGCGAGTTCCAGGCTGCGGCGATAACCTGCGATACGGCAAGGCCATCCTGAAACGTTGGAAAGACAGGCGCGCCGGTTTCGATCGCAGACAGGAAGTCCCGTGCTTCGATAATGATCTGGTCCTGATATCCCGTGCCGTGGCCCGGGCCGATGCAGAAGGCTTTGTAGTCGGGATGTGCGGGACCGGTCAAAATCTTCACGAAGCCGCGCGTCGCTTCGGGGCCCTCTGCCTTGTATAGCCAGATGGCATTCTGGTCTTCCTGATCGAAGCGTATGGCGCCCTTACTGCCAGTGATTTCGTACGCGTAGCCCATCTTTCGACCGTGCGCCGTGCGGCTGAAAAAGAGGTGGCCCAAAGCCCCAGAGCTGAAACGAACCATCATTTGAGCTTGATCATCATTTGTCACCGGGGTGCCACCACGATCGGGATAGACCGTTTGTATAACTGCCATCACCTCAGCAATTGGTCCGGCCAGTGCGAGGCTAGCGTTGATCATGTGCGGTGCAAGATCGCCCATTGTTCCATTCGCTGCGCCATCGGTGCGCCAAGAGGCCGGCGCATCAGGATCCGCATAAAAGTCTTCGGTGTGCTCGCCCCGGAACCAGATAATGTCGCCAATTTCGCCCTTGGCAATCAATGTGCGTGCAAACTGCGTGGCCGGGGTCCGGACATAATTAAAGCCGATCATGTTTGGCAAGCCGCTCGCATGGGCGGCAGCAACCATGGCGCGACCGTCTTCAACTGATGCCCCCAGCGGCTTTTCACAAAAAACGGATTTTCCGGCGGCAAAGGCCGCCTCGGCCACTGCCCGATGTGTGTCCTGTGGCGAGGCGATGACCACGGCCTCGACCGTGGGGTCGGCGACCAGGTCTTGCCAGCTGGCTGCAGCGCGGGCGAAACCGAATGCGTCGCGGTATCGCTCTGCGCTTTCCAACGATGACGCGGCAACGCAAGCAAGATGCGGGCGCAACGTAGTTTCGAAGACAGCCCCAACAGCGGCATAAGCCACGGCATGGGCTTTTCCCATGTATCCGCCGCCGACGATGCCAATTCCGATGTCGCGTGTGGGCATGTCCAAGAATCCAATTGCAACCGGTTGCAAAATGCGTATCCTCGGCGCAACGGTTTGGCAATGACCAATCGAAATCAGACCGCGACTTGTGTTTGCTTGGGAGGAGCTGCCCACATGTCTCAGGACACCATTCGCCTGACCACAGCACAGGCGATCATTCGCTGGTTGAACGCACAGTTTATCGAAATCGACGGGGTGCAGACGCGGGTTTGCGGAGGTGGTTTCGGGATTTTTGGGCATGGTAACGTAACGTGCCTGGGCGAAGCGCTGTATGATCACCGGGACACGCTGCCGCTTTATCGGGGTCAGAACGAACAAAGCATGGGATTCGCCGCCGCGGCCTACGCCAAATATCACCTGCGTCGCCGTTTCATGTTTTGCACCGCATCGGCCGGACCTGGGACAGCAAACCTGTTGACGGCCTCGGCGCTTGCCCATGCGAACCGGTTGCCAATGCTGATGCTTTGCGGCGACACGTACAACACGCGGCTGCCGGACCCGGTGCTGCAACAAATCGAGCACTTTGGGAATCCGGCCTTTGGGCTCAATGACGGGTTTCAAGCCGTATCTCGGTATTGGGATCGGATCACGCATCCCGCGCAGGTCATCCAATCGCTGCCGGCTGCCTTGTCGGTGCTGCTGGACCCTGCGGAATGCGGTCCGGCCTTTATCGCGCTGCCGCAAGATGTGCAGGGCTGGACCTATGACTATCCAACCGTCTTTTTCGAAGACCGCACCCATCGCGTCCGCCGTCAGATGCCGGATGCTGATGAAATCGCGGACGCGGCCGCCCTTCTAAAGTCCGCCGCACGTCCTGTCATCATAGCCGGCGGGGGCGTGCAGTATTCAGGCGCGGTCGCAGAACTGACAGCCTTCGCCGAGGCGCACCAGATCCCGGTAATCGAAACCATTGCTGGTCGGGCCAACATGGTCGCCACGCATCCGCTGAACATTGGGCCTGTCGGTGTCACCGGCTCGGACAGCGCCAACGCTGTGGCTGAAAAAGCTGATGTTATCCTATCCGTTGGCTGCCGGTTGCAAGACTTCACAACCGGCTCTTGGACCGCCTTTGCCAAGGATGCCAAGATCGTATCGCTGAACGTGGGCCGCCACGATGCAGGCAAACACATGTCGCTTCCGGTTGTTGGTGATGCAAAGCTTGGGTTGAACGCGCTAGGTGCCGAGTTGACTGGCTACGCGGCGCCATCGTCCTGGATCAGTTTCGCGCAGTCGGAACGTCAGACATGGGATGCCTACGTGGCTGAAAACGTCCGGCCGGGGAACCGACCAAACTCTTACGCGCAAGCAATCGGCGTTGTGAATGACCTGTGCGATCCTCGCGATCGTGTCGTGACGGCGGCGGGCGGTTTGCCCGCTGAAGTTGCTGCCAATTGGCGGACGCTGGACATCGGTACAGTCGATGTCGAATTCGGGTTTTCCTGCATGGGCTATGAAATTGCGGGCGGTTGGGGCGCGCGCATCGCGCAATCCGAAAAAGAGCCCGACAAAGACACGATCGTGTTTGTCGGCGATGGCTCATACCTGCTGATGAACTCGGATATCTATTCTTCGGTGCTGACGCGAAAGAAGTTGATTGTTCTCGTTCTCGACAATGGCGGTTTCGCGGTAATCAACAAGCTGCAGAACAACACGGGAAACGAAAGCTTCAATTGCCTTATTGAAGATACGCCAACGGTGCCAGACGCCTTCGCCGTCGACTTTGTTGCGCATTCCGCTGCGATGGGGGCGAATGCCGAATATGCCAACACAATGGGCGATCTGGCCGACGCGTTCCAACGCGCCAAGGCGGCGGACAAGACGACCGTCATCGTTATGAATGTTGATGCTTATGTCGGCTGGACGGACCAGGGGCACACGTGGTGGGAAGTTGGTACACCGCATGTCACCGAGCACGACAAGGTGCGCGCGAAGCATCTGGAGATCGAAGCGCAGCGCGCCAAACAGCGCCGGGGGGTGTGATGAAAAGCTTCACCGCTGCCACCGCAGACCCCGACGCCATCGTGCAGGAACTGCTGCAGGGTGATGGTGCTGTTGTGATCAAGTCCCTTTTCGCGCCCGCGCAAGTCGCCGAAGCGCGCCGCATCATCATGGACCATTCAGACGGCGCGGCGGAGAAAGTCACACATTTTCAGGGCGCTGCCGAGGAAAGCGGGCAATTGAACTTGCAGCGGCGGGTCTGGAACCTGTTGGCAAAGGGCGAGGTGTTTTCCGACATGGCCGCCCATCCTGTGGTGATGGCGATCCTGCGCAAGTTTCTGGGTAGCGAGTTTATCATGGGATCTATCGCGGCCAACCGGATCCTGCCGGGTGGTCCGGGGCAAGAACCGCATGTAGACTATCCGTACTGGGATTTTCATAGCCCGGAAACGCATCCCGTGGGTTTGAACGGATCCTTCCCAATGAATGCACAGGTGTCGGTCATTCTCGATCCGTTCACCGAGGAAAGCGGCGCGACAGCTTTTGTGCCTGGATCGCAAAAAAAACTGCGCTACCCAACGGAAGCGGATGATTTTTTCGGAAAATGCGCGCGCATGGTCGGAGAGCCCGGCGATGTCGCGTTGTTCTATGGCGTGACATGGCACTGCGCGATGCCGAACAATGCAGACCATGACCGCAATGCCGTGTTGATCCAATACCTGCCAAAATGGGTCAAGCCGATGGAAGATATGCCTGCCGCGCTGTCTCCTGCTTTTTTGAATGCGGCCAGCCCGGACATGCGGCAATTGCTGGGCTTGAACTATCCGTATCCGGAAGTTCTGGATGCTGCCAAAGCGGGCAATACCGAGGGGCGTGCATGACGGCCTTGATGGATGGTATAAACCAGAACACGTTCGTAGTGTTTGGACGCGCCGGAATGGACTTGTTTGCGCATCCGATTGGCGTCCGCAGCGAAGAGGCCGAAGTGTTTCATTCGGGTCTGGGCGGGTCGTCAGCCAACATCTGCGTCGGTATTGCTAAGTTTGGTGGTACAGCGTCGATTGTCACCTCTGTGTCAGATGACGCGGTGGGCCGCTTCTGTGTCAATCAGCTTAGGAAGTATGGTGTTGGCACAGAGTATGTGCGCGCTGTGGGTGGCGAGTTCCGGAATCAGGTTGCGATTTACGAAAGTGTTCTGGAGGGATTTCAGAACGTGCTCTACCGCAATGGCGCCGCCGATTTCAACGTCACAGTCGAAGACACGGATCGCGTGGACTACAGCGCCTTCGGCGCTTTGATCACCGCTGGCACAGTGTTCGCAGGTGAGCCTTCCCGAGATTCGACCTTTCACGCATTTGACCGGGCTTCGGCTGCCGGTCTGCCGGTGATTTTCGACATCGATTACCGCCCGTATTCATGGCCTTCGCCCGAAGTGGCGGCAGATGTGTTGTCACGGGCGGGTGCGGCATCCGACATGATTGTCGGGAACGACGAAGAATTTGGATTTATGGCGGGCGGCATCGACAAGGGTTTGGCGATGGCCCAGTCCTTGGCCGAACGACCGGGGCGCATCGTGGTTTACAAGATGGGCGAGAAGGGTGCTGTAACCTTTGCCGACGGGCAAGAGGTACACACCGGGATCTATCCGGTGACAGCTGTGAAACCAAACGGAGCTGGCGACAGTTTTCTGTCGGGTATGCTCAGCAGTCTTGCCGCTGGCTATCCCCTGCGTGAGGCCGTGCTGCGCGGTTCTGCCTGCGCCTCTATCGTGGTGTCCCGACCGGGCTGCGCTGCAGCCTTGCCCACGCCAGCTGAATTGACCCAATTTCTGACCGACCATTCGGGACCGACCGCCGCCTGACAAGGAGCCTTCCATGCATATCCCGCCCTATGACAACCAGAACAAGCCGATCGTTGACGTCGATGATGCGACGGTTCCGTTGAATTACTTCAACATCGTCAAACTGACCAAGGGCCAAAGCTATTCCTACGACGTGCCCGGCTACGAAACCTGCATAGTCCCGGCGACCGGTACCGTCGACGTGACGGTAGGGTCGTTCGAAGCCAGGGATCTGGGCGGTCGCGGCGTGGACGTGTGGGACGGAGAGCCTGAAGGCGTTTATGTCCCCACTGGGCAATCCGCCCATTTCACTTGTGTATCGGACACCGCAGAAGTGTTCATCGCCGGTGCGAAGTTCGACGAGGTCTACGAGCCGTTTGCCATACGTGCGGACGAACTGGACCTTGTGCAATACGGTTCGGACGACACCAAAACGCATCGCAAGATCAAGCACATCCTTGGTCAGAAACAGCACGGCAAAGTGGGCCGGTTGTTGGTCAGCGAGCTCTACACTGTTGGCCAGGGCGGCTGGTCAGGTTTTCCGAGCCATAAACATGATACCGACCGGCTGCCGGATGAAACGCGGCACGATGAGACCTACAACTTCCGGTTCCGGCCCAATTATGGCTCCGGCGTACAGATGCTTCAGCGCGTAGATAACGAGCCGGGCGATGCCTATCACATCGTGGATGGATCAACGATCTGCCTTGATCATGGGTACCACCCCTGCGCGGTCCTACCCGGGTACGAAATGTACTACTTCACTATTCTCGGCGGTCTGTCGCAACGCTCATTGGTTCAGTATTTCCAGCCCACCCATGCCGAGCAATTGCACACGATCCCCGGCATCATGGACATGGTGGCCAAGTTCAAATGACACTCGCAACATTGGCGGAAGTGCTGCAACCCGCGCTGCGCGGAGGGTATGCGGTTGGCGGCTTGGTGTGCCTTGGCTGGGAAGACATGCGCGCCTATGCCCGTGCGGCCGAGGCCGAGGGGTTGCCCGTAATCTTGCAAGCAGGTCCGTCATGCCGCGCGCACACGCCACTGCCGGTACTGGGTGCGATGTTCCGCAACCTCGCAGAGAGCGTGACGGTCCCGGTGGTCGCTCATCTGGACCATGGCTACACCTTCGACGAATGCAAGATTGCCCTTGAGAGCGGGTTTACTTCGTTGATGTTCGACGGCTCGCGAAAGCCACTGCCTGAGAACATTGACGAAACCGCCCGCATCGCGGACATGGCGCATGACGCAGGCATATCCTGCGAGGGCGAAATTGGCTTTGTCGGCTACGCAGAAGGTGATGCATCGCAAGGTACGGACCCAGAAGAAGCGGCGCAGTTTGCGAAGGACAGCGGTGTGGACGCGATGGCGATCTCTGTGGGCAACGTGCATTTGCAGCAAAACAAGGAAGGCGGGCTGGACGAAACGCGCATCCGCAGCATCGAGGCTATGACAGATGTGCCGCTTGTCATCCACGGTGGATCCGGCGTGCCCGTTGAGCAGCGTGTACGACTCGCGCGCACCTCAAAGATCTGCAAGTTCAACATCGGGACAGAGCTGCGTATGGCCTTCGGTGCCAACTTGCGGGCAGCCGTGGCAAAAGACCCAAACAGGTTTGATCGGGTGCAAATCCTGTCAGACATCGAAGAGCCGCAGCAGGCGGCCGCGCAAAGGGTCATCCGGGCGTTGGGGCCAGACGGAAAGGATATGACATGATCAGGATCGGGTTGCTAGGATGTGGCCGCATTGGCATTGTCCACGCCGGAAGCATGGAGCTTTTGCGCCACCAGGCACAACTTGTCGCCGTGGCAGACGCGATGCCCGAGGCTGCGCAATCCCTTGCAGCCGCGCACAGTGCCGAAGTGCGTTCAGCAGACGAGATCATTGCGAGCGATGACATAGACGCCATTGTCATCGGAACCCCTACAACGACGCATTACGATCTGATTCATGCGGCTGCCGCTGCGGGAAAGGCGATTTTCTGCGAGAAGCCGGTCGATCTGTCGTCGGATCGGGTCAAAGACTGTATGTCGGCCGTCGCGACGGCGGGCGTGCCGTTTCTCACGGCATTCCAACGCCGGTTCGATCCGACCTTCAGCAACTTGCAGGCCCGTTTGCGCGATGGAGAGATTGGCGATGTGGAGCTGATTATGCTCACATCGCGCGACCCAGCTCCGCCGCCGATTGGCTACATCAAGACATCCGGTGGCCTGTTCCGCGACATGATGATCCACGATCTGGACATGGCCCGCTTTTTGCTGGGCGAGGAGCCGATAGAGATTTTTGCCGTTGGGGCCTGTCACGTTGATCCGGCCATTGGCGAAGCAGGCGACGTTGATACCGCAGCGGTCACGTTGAAAACTGCGTCTGGAAAAATTTGCCAGATTTCAAACTCGAGGCGCGCAACCTATGGCTATGACCAAAGGATCGAGGTGCATGGCGCGCGGGGTATGCTTTCAGCGGCCAATCAGCTGATCAACGGCGTCGAGGTTGCGGGTGCACCCGGGTTCACCCGGCAGGCCAACCAACCCTTCTTCCTGGAGCGCTACAAGGATGCCTATTTCCTAGAGATGCAGCATTTCTTGCAAGCCATGACAGAGGGAACGCTGCTGACGCCAGATTTGCATGATGGATTGCGGGCCCAGATGTTGGCCGATGCGGCTGCCGCGTCATTAGAGGCAAACGCGCCGGTGGCAGTCCCGGCATAGCGCTTAGTGCGTGCCGCGCTCGATCAGAATTGGGTCGATCCAAACCACCTCGCCACGGCGTGCGGGGTCCGCGAGCCGCGCATCAAGCAAGCGAATGATTTCCGGGATCGTCACCTCCAGCGGATTTCGGATGGTCGTTAGGTTGAAGTTTGGCCATCCCGCCAGACCAATATCGTCGAAACCGACAATCGAGATATCCTGCGGTACGCGCAAGGCCGTGGCCGTGCGGATGTAGGATAATGCGCCAAGCGCCATGGCGTCGTTTGCGCAGATCAGAGCATCGACTTCATATGAGGTCAGAATCGTTTCCGCGGCCTGCCGCCCGCCTTCAAAGCTGTAGTCTGACTGGCAAACCGCGGTAAATGCCGAACCCGCGTTCGCCAGAGCGCCGGCGGCCCCTTGAAAACGTTCAAGGTTCGATGACCAACTGTCCGGGCCGCCGACATATCCAAACTTCGTGCGACCGGCCCGAAGCAAGCGCGATGCGGCCATGGCGGCTCCGGCTTCGTTGCGGCAACAGATGCAATCGATGGCAGGATCATCCAAGACACGGCCGGATAGAATCAACGGGATGTTCAGCTGCTTGCAACTAGTCAGAACGGCCGGGCTGACGCTGCCACCGCGCACGATCAACGCATCCAGCGGGTATTGCAGCACAGACAGAACGTTTTGGTCATGTGCGGCTTCGCTGCCGCTTAGAACCATTGGCCACTTTTGCACTGCATTCAGCGCGGCAACCAATTGGGCGACAAACTCTCCGTCGTACAGGTTGCTGATGTCACCCGCGACCACGGCAACCATGTTGGTGCGAATGCCCTGTAAGCTGGCGGCCAAGGCATTGGGTCGATAGCCAAGTTGCAAGGCTGTTCGCAGTATGATTTCCCTTTTCTTTTCATCAAGGTACGCGCCGGGCGTGAAGGCACGAGAAACCGCTGACCGCGACACGCCAGCGGCGGCTGCAACCTCTGCCGCGGTCACCCGATGCGGTCGTTTTAGACGGGCTGCGCCCCCGACGGTGTCGGCATTCTTAACCATTTTCGATTTCTTCCAACTCACACGCGCCATCGGTGTCGCGTCACATACCTGTCAACAACTTCGCCTATGTGAACACGTGTGCAGTTGGGAATCAATCGGGCCCGGGATGGCGAGGCAAAGTTTCTCGAAACCGACAACTGACTGTCACACGCACGTCTCACGCCGCACGTCAAAACAGAGCCCGGCGGCGTGGCGAACTGGAAACTCCGCTGCCAGGCGGACACATTCTTGGAGCACCACATGAAATTCCTTAAAACTGCTGCGACCAGTGCTGCGTTTGGCCTGTCAGCCACCGCGCTGTTTGCTCAGACCGAAATCACCTTTTGGCATGCCATGGGCGGTCAGCTGGGTGAAACCGTGAACCAGGTCGCGGCTGACTTCAACGCATCGCAAAGCGATTACGTCATTACACCAGTCTACAAGGGGTCGTACGAAGAAACCTTGACGGCAGGTATTGCGGCCTTCCGTGCCGGCGAGCAGCCAAACATCATGCAGGTGTTCGATGCCGGCGCCGCAACGGTGATCGGTGCGCAAGGTGCGACGATTCCCGTGGCCGACCTGTTGGCCGCCAACGATGTCCCATTTGACATCAACGACTACATCGCAGGTGTGCGTTACTTCTACGCCGATGCAGATGGCAAAATGATCGGCATGCCGTTCAACTCGTCGACCCCTATCATGTACTACAACACGGACGCGTTGGAAAAAGCAGGCGTTACCCCGCCGAAGACATGGGAAGAGTTCACCGAAGTGACCGCCCCTGCGCTGAAAGACGCAGGCTACATCCCGCTCAGCCAATCGCACCTGCCGTGGATCTTCACTGAAA
>CAWUIW010000114.1:0-10155 GCA_963922515.1 uncultured Rhodobacterales bacterium
TGCTCCCGCTCGACCAGAAAGATGATCCGCTTGTATTCATAGAAGCGCCATTTCAGACCAGCCCGCGCGCCGCAGCTTGGTAATGTTCATGACAACAGCCGCATCATTGGTCACGTGATCGACGTCCGTGGTTTCTTTTACATTCGTGCAAAAGCCCAGAACGGGCCCGCCAAGGATCAAACATGGGCCCGTCACGGCCCGACTTCTGACGTTCCTAGCAATTTGACTAACGAAATCAAGGTCCACAGACCGTGAACACGAAAACAACACCGCGTGAGGTGCGGCGTCTAGCAAATTGCGGGCGGCGACGCGTGCGGACCCGAAGGTGCAAAGCTCGACCAAAGCCCCTTCGCGGCGCAGTTGGGCGGCCAAGACAAGAGCGCCCAAAGTATGCTGATCATCGACGTGTTTCACGATCTGAACCTTCAGCGGGCTCCGCACCGTCGAGATCGTGATCTGGGACGAATAAATGGCTTCTGATAACAGCGACTGTAAATGAGCAGAACCCAAGGTGACCTCGACAAAGGTCAGGCTATCGTTGCACCAGCCTTCTCCAAGGGCGCGCGCCGCTGCCGGGATCAGCTCATCCACCAAGGCTGTGACAGGTACGCCGTAGTTTCGCAGCAACTCCAGAAGCGAGCGGGCATCAAACGGGGTGCTGGCCAGGATGTGGCGCCACAGCAAGTCTGACATTTCGGGGGGTGTTACATGCCCGGTTTGGGTTTTGCGGTGCCGCAGAACGGTCAAAACCTCTTCGGCAAGTGTCATGACAACCGGGCTGCTCGCGTTGCCGCCGCCGCGGGGCATTCCGGATTGATCATCATGTGCCAAAACAACTGGCTCCCCTGACGGGCGCCGATTGCCCGGGTGACGGTGAATTTGGGAACTCTGAGTCGGCGCGCGTAGACACAGTGTCGACCGCGTAGACACATTTGTCAAAGGAAATTGACATTTTGCCGAAGAGATTCCATTTTGCCCCGCAGATTTCCATAAAAATCCAATTTTTACAGCTGCTTGATGAGATATACGCTCAGATTGACACCCGGCTCAGTCATACGTCTGCATGTGTAAGTTTTAATTGACACTCGCAAAGTCACGACGCTACGGTCGCCTTGATGACCGAAATGCGGAAGGATTGCGCGATGGCCAGCCGGGCGCAACTTGGGCCTGTTCCCCCGGGGCTGTACACGCCAGAGCAGCGCGTGCGTCGAGATGATACCATCTGGACGACCATTCAAGCTGTGCTTGCTCCACTTCAGTTTCTGGTCTTTCTGATCTCAGTTTTCTTGGTGCTGCGCTACCTAGCCTGGGGCGTCGGGTACGAAGTGGCCACCTGGTCGATCCTGATCAAAACCGGCTTTCTTTACCTGATCATGATAACCGGCGCGATTTGGGAAAAAGTTGTTTTTGGTCAATACCTTTTTGCTCCAGCTTTCTTTTGGGAAGATGTATTTTCCTTCGTCGTCATCGCCCTTCACAGCGCCTATCTCTGGGCGCTATTTACGGGTCAGGTTGCAGCGGACGGTCAAATGCTGATCGCGCTCGCAGCTTACGCAGCCTATGTCATCAATGCCGGTCAGTTCCTGATGAAGCTGCGGGCTGCGCGTTTGCAGGCCGGAGCCGCGGAGGCGCTCGCATGACCGAGATGCCAAATCTGCCGCCGACCGTCGGATGCCGGAACACACCGATTCTCAAACAGCGAGGCCAACGCGAGGTGTTTTGCGGGCTGACGGGAATCATCTGGCTACACCGCAAAATGCAGGATGCGTTCTTTCTTGTTGTTGGCAGCCGCACTTGCGCACACCTTTTGCAGTCTGCAGCGGGCGTCATGATCTTTGCCGAGCCGCGCTTTGGCACGGCTATTCTGGAAGAAACCGACCTGGCAGGACTGGCAGATGCGCAGTCGGAACTAGACCGGGTCGTGTCAGAGTTGTTGGCGCGCCGCAGTGACATTCGCCAGCTGTTCCTTGTGGGGTCGTGCCCGTCGGAAGTGATCAAGCTGGATCTGGCCAAAGCGGCCGAGCGTTTGTCAATGCAATATGCCCCGTCCGTACGGGTGCTGAATTTCTCGGGCTCGGGCATCGAGACCACGTTTACTCAAGGCGAAGATGCATGTTTGGCCGCGATGGTTCCGGTATTGCCGGAAACCCACGCGCGCGAGTTGTTGCTCGTTGGCGCTTTGCCGGACGTGGTTGAAGCGCAAGCTTTGTCTTTGCTGTCTGACATGGGCGTGGGGCCGGTTCGGGTCCTGCCGGCCCAACGGGCAGATGGCGATCTGGCCGTTGGACCGAACACCGTTTTCGCGCTAACGCAGCCGTTTCTGGGCGATACACACGCGGCGCTCGAGCGCAGGGGAGCCCGTCACATCGCTGCTCCCTTTCCCTTTGGAGAGGAAGGCACAACCGCGTGGTTGAGGGCGGTTGCGACAGAATTTGGTGTCGATGCCGACACGTTTGCGCGGGTCACCGATGCGCCGCGGGCCCGGGCCCGCAAGGCGATTGCGCAGGCTTCTGAAGCGTTGCGCGAAAAATCGGTGTTCTTTTTTCCCGATAGCCAGTTGGAAATACCGCTGGCCCGCTTTTTGACCCGGGAATGCGGGATGCAGGCGATCGAAGTTGGTGCCCCGTTCATTCACAAAGGCCTGGTTGGCCCTGACCTTGATCTTTTGTCCGAAGGTCCAACCCTGTCCGAAGGTCAGGACGTGGATCTGCAACTTGATCGTTGCCGGGCGGCCCAGCCTGATCTGACGGTTTGTGGGCTTGGTCTTGCCAATCCGCTGGAAGCCGAAGGGATGGCCACGAAATGGGCTATCGAGCTCGTCTTCACGCCGGTCCATTTCTACGAGCAAGCCGGCGATCTCGCCGGTCTGTTTTCGCGCCCGCTGCGCCGCCGGAACCTGTTGCAGCTTGAGGTCGCAGAATGAAGCTGACGGTCTGGACATATGAAGGCCCACCGCATGTGGGCGCAATGCGTGTTGCAACCGGTATGACGGGTTTGCACTACGTTTTGCACGCCCCACAGGGCGATACTTATGCAGATCTGCTGTTTACCATGATTGAGCGGCGGAACCATCGCCCGCCTGTCAGCTTCACAACGTTCCAAGCGCGTGATCTGGGCAGCGATACGGCGAACCTGTTCAAAACAGCGTGCCAGGATGCCTATGACCGGTTCCAGCCAGAGGCGATCATTGTCGGCGCATCATGCACCGCGGAACTGATCCAGGATGATCCCGGCGGCATGGCGGAAACCATGGGGTTGCCGGTCCCGACAATTCCGCTTGAACTGCCGAGCTATCAGCGCAAGGAAAACTTTGGCGCGGATGAGACGTTTTTCCAGATTGTGCGCACGCTGGCCAAGCCGGTCGACAAAACCGCGCGCGTCACGGCCAACCTGATCGGCCCGACCGCGCTTGGGTTCCGGCATCGGGATGACATCACCGAAATCACGGGACTGCTCGCCGACATGGGGATCGAGGTAAATGTCGTGGCCCCGATGACCGCGTCGCCAGCCGACATCGCTCGATTGGGCGCCGCGCACGTGAACATCTTGATGTATCCCGAAACGGCGGAATCCGCGGCGCGCTGGATGCAACGGGAATTGGGCGTGCCCTTTACCAAAACAGTGCCCATCGGTGTCGGTGCCACGCGGGACTTTGTGGCCGAAGTTGCAGAATTGACCGGGGTTGACCCGTATCTGGACGAAGATCGCCTGCGGCTGCCGTGGTATTCGCAATCGGTTGACAGCACATATCTGACCGGAAAACGCGTGTTCCTTTTTGGCGATGGTACGCATGTCCGCGCTGCGGCCCGCATGGCGCGGGACGAGATGGGGTTCGAAGTTGTTGGCATGGGTTGCTACAACCGCGAAATGGCGCGCGATATTCGCGCGTTGGCCAAGGACTACGGCGTGCCAGCCACGATCACCGATGACTACCTTGAAGTCGAACGCGTGATCGAGGCGCTGGCGCCCGAGATGATCCTGGGCACCCAGATGGAACGTCACATCGGCAAGCGGTTGGGCATTCCCTGCGCCGTTATCTCGGCCCCAGTGCATGTGCAGGATTTTCCGGCACGCTACTCGCCGCAAATGGGGATCGAAGGCGCCAATGTGATCTTTGACACGTGGGTGCACCCTCTGGTCATGGGACTTGAAGAGCACCTGTTGCACATGTTCCGCGACGATTTTGAGTTCCATGATGCAGCCGGCGCGAGCCACCATGGCGGCAAAGCGCAGCCCGCCCCGACGGAACAGCCGGGGCCTCTACCGACCGGGATCACAGAGGTCCCGGGTCAAGCCCGAGACGGGGTGGTCGTTTGGCTGACAGATGCGGAAAAGGAGCTGAAGAAGATCCCGTTTTTCGTGCGCGGCAAAGCCCGACGCAACACCGAGATCTTTGCCACCGAACGCGGTTTGGCAGAAATCAGCATCGATACCTTGTACGAGGCGAAGGCGCATTATGCGCGATGATGGCCTGATATCCAGCCGGTTGCCCGGCTATCGCGTAGTGATCGTCACGCTCGACAGCCACGCGGCGGGTCCTGCTCGGCGAGCGGCCGACAAGTTGGCGATGGATTACCCGGGCCTGTCCATTTCGATCCATGCGGCCGCGGAATGGGGCGAAAGCCCCGGCGCTTTTGAAGCAGCAGAAGAGGCGGTCATGTCCGCTGACATTCTGATCGCGAACCTGCTTTTCCTCGAAGAACACGTGCGGCGCATCCTGCCCGCCATGCAGGCGCGGCGACAAGCGTGCGACGCAATGATCGGCGTGGTCGCGGATGCCTCGATTGTCCGGCTGACCAAGATGGGCAGTCTGGATATGTCCGCCGCCGCGTCCGGCGCGATGAAGCTGATGAAGCGTTTGCGCGGGTCATCCAAACCGTCGTCCAACTCTGGCGCCAAGAGCATGGCTATGTTGCGGCGTTTGCCGCGGATCCTGAAGTACATTCCCGGCAAGGCGCAGGACCTCCGGGCCTGGTTCCTGACGATGCAATACTGGCTGGGCGGCTCTGACGACAATGTCGAGGCGATGTTGCGGTTCCTGTTGAACCGATATGCCAGCCATCTCGGGTGGGAACGCGCACCAGAGGCCGCCGCGCCGGTGGACTACCCGGATGTTGGCCTATACCACCCCGATTTGGCCGAGCGGATCACGACCGATCCCGTTCAATTGCCCGCACCAAAGGCACCCGTGGCCACCGTCGGCCTGCTGATGATGCGGTCCTATATACTCAGTTCTGACACGGCTCATTACGACGCGGTAATCCGTGCTTTCGAGGCAAAGGGCATTCGTGTGTTGCCTGCATTTGCCGGTGGTCTGGATGGCCGCCCGGCCATTGAGGCGTATTTCCAAGATCGCGTGGACGCCTTGGTGTCTTTGACCGGTTTCAGTCTTGTTGGAGGGCCGGCCTATAACGACAGTTCCGCCGCGGTTGATGTGCTGTCGGCGCTGGACGTGCCTTATGTCGCGGCCCATCCGCTGGAGTTTCAGACTTTGGGTCAATGGGCCGCTTCGGCGTCTGGTTTGGGTCCGATTGAAACCACGATGCTGATCGCGCTGCCTGAATTGGATGGGGCAACCAACCCCACCGTCTTTGCCGGACGGCACGGACCGGAAGGGTGCCTGGGATGCTCCCGAAACTGTACGGGACCGGTCGAGAACAAAGCCATGGCCCCCTGTCCCGAGCGAATTGAAAAGCTGGTGGCGCGGACCGAACGGCTCGCGCGCCTGCGCCGGACCAAGGTGGCTGACCGCCGCGTCGGCGTCGTATTGTTCGGCTTTCCGCCCAATGCCGGTGCGGCTGGCACCGCTGCGTATCTGAGCGTGTTTGAAAGCCTGTTCAACACCCTGCATCGGTTGCGGGATGAGGGTTACTCCGTGGACGTGCCTGAGACCGTTGATGCCTTGCGCGCCCGCGTGTTGCAAGGCAGCGCGGCGCGGTACGGCCAGGAAGCGAACGTGGCCGCGCATATTCCGGCAGATCGACTGGTCGCCGAAACCCCGTGGTTGGACGAGATCGAGGCGCAGTGGGGCGCCGCCCCGGGTCGGGTGATGTCGGATGGACGCGGTGTTTTCGTTCTAGGCGCGCAGCTTGGAAACGTGTTTGTCGGCCTGCAGCCCGGGTTTGGGTACGAAGGCGACCCGATGCGCTTGCTGTTCGAAAAGGGCTTTGCCCCAACCCATGCCTTTTCCGCGTTTTATCACTGGTTGCGCACTGATTTTGAGGCCGATGTGCTGTTGCACTTCGGCATGCACGGCGCACTCGAATTCATGCCCGGCAAACAGGCTGGGCCCAGTGGTGCGGATTGGCCAGACCGTCTGATCGGTGACATGCCAAATGTGTACCTTTACGCGGCCAACAACCCGTCCGAGGCGACGCTTGCCAAGCGTCGTAGTAACGCGGTGACCATAACTCACCTGACGCCACCTTTGGCGAGCGCGGGGCTTTACAAGGGACTGGTTGAACTGAAGGACAGCCTGACGCGTTGGCGGGGCATGTCGGATGGCCCCGAACGGATCGATATGGAAGCGCTGATCGCCGAGCAGGCCGAGGCGGTCGACCTTGGCGGAACTCCGCCCGACCAGCTCTGGCTGCAGCTTCTGGAAACCGAAGACGCACTCATCCCTGAAGGCTTGCACGTGGTTGGAGCACCGTTGAGCGCGGACGCCCGGGCAGAATACGTAACATTGCTGGCGGACGTAGATGACGAGAAACGGGCGCGTGTCGATGCGTTGTTGCGACAGGAAACGGAACTGGGTGCGTTGATGCACGCGCTGGGCGGACGCTACACGCCTCCGGTGTGTGGCGGTGACCTGATCCGAAATGCAGACATCCTGCCCACCGGCCGCAACATCCACGCGTTTGATCCGTTCCGAATGCCGACGGAATACGCCTGCCGTGACGGGGCCAAACAGGCGCAGTTGTTGCTCGATACGCATCCCACTTTGCCCCGTTCAATCGCGCTGGTCCTCTGGGGATCAGACAACATCAAGTCAGACGGTGGACCGATCGCTCAGGCCTTAGCTCTGATGGGGTGCAAGCCGCGGTTCGACAGTTTCGGGCGTCTTGCTGGCGCGGACCTGATCCCGATCTCAGAGTTGGGCCGTCCGCGGGTTGATGTGATCATGACCTTGTCGGGAATTTTCCGTGATTTGTTGCCGTTGCAAACGCGGATGTTGGCCGAAGCAGCACAAAAATGCGCAGAAGCGGACGAACCCTTGGAGCAGAACTTCGTCCGTGCACACAGCTTGGCCTATGCGCAGAAAATGGGTGTGGATCTTCAGGCGGCAGCGTTGCGGGTCTTTTCCAATGCCGAAGGCGCCTACGGCTCTAACGTCAATGCGCTGGTCGACAGCTCGGCCTTTGGTGACGAAGATGAACTGGCCGACGCCTATCAGGCGCGCAAAAGCTTCGCTTATGGCACCGACGGCAAGGCGGTCGCCAACCCGGCTTTGCTGCAAGAGGTGTTGGCCGACGTGGAACTGGCCTATCAAAACCTTGAATCCGTCGAGCTGGGTGTCACCACGGTCGACCATTACTTCGATACGCTGGGTGGGATTTCCCGCGCTGTGAAACGCGCCCGTGGCAGCGAGGCAGCGGTTTACATCAGTGATCAGACGCGCGGCGCCGGCAAAGTGCGGACATTGAAAGATCAGGTTGCACTGGAAACGCGGTCACGCTCGCTGAACCCCAAGTTCTTTGAAGGACTGCTGAAACACGGCCCCGAAGGCGTGCGCCAGATCGAGGCACACGTGACCAACACTCTGGGGTGGTCCGCCACCACCGGCCAGGTCGACCCGTGGGTATACCAGCGGATCAGTGAAACCTTTGTGCTGGACGAAGACATGCGAGAGCGGCTGGCCAAACTGAACCCGACAGCGTCGTCGCGCATGGCGAACCGACTGCTCGAAGCGTCAGACCGCTCTTACTGGACCCCTGATGAAGACATGCTCGCGGCCCTGCAAGACGCCGCGGACGCATTGGAAGACCGGCTAGAGGGGATCGCCGCCGAATGAGCCGTGTCACACATATCGAAAGGAAGCCCCGATGAGTCCCTTGGACAGAACGCCGCCACGTTTGCGCGGCCAGGATGGCGAAGGCTCGGTGCAGGTGCATCAGGACGCGTCAATGAAGATCGAAGGCGCGAAGGTGTTCAGTGTCTACGGCAAGGGCGGCATCGGTAAATCCACAACCTCATCGAACCTCTCTGCCGCGTTTTCGATGCTGGGCAAGCGGGTGTTACAGATCGGGTGCGATCCCAAGCATGACAGCACCTTCACGTTGACCGGACAGCTGCAGCCCACGGTGATCGACATTTTGAAAGAGGTCGACTTCCACCCCGAGGAACTGCGGCCAGAAGATTTCGTGACCGAAGGTTTCAACGGCGTCAAATGTGTTGAAGCAGGTGGCCCGCCCGCTGGCACGGGCTGTGGCGGCTATGTCGTTGGCCAGACCGTGAAGCTGCTGAAACAGCACCACATGCTGGAAGACACCGATGTGGTCATCTTCGACGTTCTGGGTGATGTGGTGTGTGGTGGGTTTGCAGCTCCGCTGCAACACGCCGACCGCGCATTGATTGTCACGGCCAACGACTTTGACAGCATCTACGCGATGAACCGCATCATCGCGGCGGTTCAAGCCAAATCGAACAATTACAAGGTCCGGCTGGCTGGCTGCGTGGCGAACCGGTCAAAAGACACCGACGAGGTCGACCGCTTCTGCGACACGGTTGGCTTCAAGCGCATTGCGCATATGCCGGATGTCGATGCGATCCGCCGATCGCGGCTTAAGAAGAAAACGCTCTTCGAAATGCCGGAAGAGGAAGACATCGTGCGGTGTCGGGCTGAGTACATCCGTCTTGCCGAAACGCTTTATGCGGGCACAGAAGCGCTTGCGCCGGCGCCGATGGCTGATCGTGACATTTTCGAACTGCTGGGGTTTGATTGATGCTGGATCGGCATCCCACGCATCCCGGGCTTGCCCCGGAATCTCCAGATCAGGAGACGCCGGGTCAAGCCCGGCGCGCGATGCCGTATGCACAAACCATGGCCCGCGTCGAAACATATTTCGACAAGACGGCGACACAGACCTGGGCCCGGCTGACATCGGATGCGCCGGTGTCCAAGGTCCGCGAAACTGTGCGCGCCGGTCGGGATCGCATGCGACAGGTTCTCTTGGGCCGGCTGCCTGCCGATTTGTCAGGGGCGCGGGTTCTGGATGCCGGGTGCGGTGTCGGACAACTTAGTGCAGAGCTTGCAAAACGTGGCGCCGATGTGGTTGGGGTCGACCTGTCACCCAGCCTGATCCAGATTGCGCAGGCGCGTCTGCCCAAGAACCTGAAAGCCAAGGTTCGGTTCGAAAGCGGGGACATGCTGCGCCAGGAATTGGGCGCGTTTGACCACGCCATCGCGATGGACAGCCTGATTTACTACACCGCGGATGATATTGGTCGCAGCCTGGCCGCGCTGGAGCCTCGGTTGCGCGGAAGCTTACTTTTCACTGTTCCGCCCCGCACACCCATGCTGATGGCGATGTGGTATGCAGGCAAACTGTTCCCGCAGAATGACCGCAGCCCGGTGATGATACCCCAAAGTCACGCTGTTCTTGCGGCCGCTGCGCGAAAAAACGGACTGCAACGGGTTTTGCGCCCAGTCGAGCGCGTCACATCGGGCTTCTACATCTCCGAAGCGATGGAGGTGCAGGCGTGAAACAGCTCCCACTGAAATTCCTGCCCTTTGCGGATGCCGCAAGCCCCGAACTTCCCATGGGCCAACTGCTGCGGTTGTCCTTGTTTCAGGTCTCTGTCGGCATGGCATCGGTTTTGCTGCTGGGGACTCTCAATCGGGTCATGATCGTGGAACTCTCTGTTCCCGCAATGGTCGTTGCATTCATGATCGCCTTGCCGGTTCTGATCGCGCCGTTCCGCGCCTTGCTTGGGTTCCGATCCGACAATCATCGATCTGCAATTGGATGGAAACGGGTGCCCTACATCTGGTTCGGCAGTCTGTGGCAGTTTGGTGGTCTCGCCGTTATGCCGTTTGCCTTGCTGGTTCTGGGCGGCGATGTTGTCCACCAGATACCTTTCGCGGGTGAAGTTCTGGCAGGACTTGCCTTTTTGATGACCGGTCTCGGGCTGCACACGACCCAGACCGCCGGT
>CAWUIW010000115.1:0-10120 GCA_963922515.1 uncultured Rhodobacterales bacterium
TGGGTGCCAATCCGGTTTTCGTTGGGGTGACGGAACAGCTGACCATCGATCTGGATGATCTCGAGCGCAAGGCCGGTTTGGCCGATGTTCTGCTGCTAAGCCACATGCGCGGCCATGTCTGCGACATGGACCGGCTGATGGAAATATGCGACCGGGCCGGTATCACCGTGATCGAAGATTGTGCGCATACCATGGGCGGTGCGTGGCGCGGCGTCCCGTCGGGTCGGCATGGGGTGATCGGGTGCTACTCCACGCAGACCTACAAGCATGCCAATTCGGGCGAAGGCGGCTTTCTTGTGACCGATGATGCGGAGCTTGCGGCCAAGGCGATCGTGCTGTCGGGGTCGTACATGTTGTACGAACGCCACTTGGCGGCTCCGCCAGCAGATGCGTTTGAAAAGGTCCGGTACGTCACCCCGAACATCTCTGGCCGGATGGACAATTTGCGCGCCGCGATCCTGCGCCCGCAACTGGCGGTCCTGAACGATCAGGTGGCCCGGTGGAATGACCGCTACCGAGTGCTGGAGGAGGGCGTTCGTGGCACACCTGGCCTGACCGTGATTGAACGGCCGGACGACGAACTGTATGTCGGGTCGTCGTTTCAGGTGCTTTTGCTGGATTGGGCCGCAGATCGCATTCGAGACGTTTTGCGGCGCTGCGCGGGGCGGGGGGTCGAGTTGAAGTGGTTTGGCGCGCCAGAGCCGGTGGCTTTCACATCCAAGTACGACAGTTGGCAATACGCTCCGACCGCGCCTATGCCCGCGTCGGATCGCATCCTTCATGGCGTAATCGATATGCGGGTGCCGCTGACGTTTTCGTTGGACGACTGCGCCTTGATCGCGCGCATCATTCGTGCCGAAGTGGGCGCAGTGTATCAATCCTAGACGAATGGGCTGCTGGCGGGCGCGGTAGCTCGGGTTAATCTGGCGCGGCGACCCGCAACCGCGGGGCCAGTGCAAATGCCATCACCGCAAGCCCTGCCAAAACGACAAATGACAACCGCAAACCTGTCAGTTGTGCGACAAACCCAATAATGGGCGGGCCAAGCAACATGCCGCCATAGCCCAGAGTTGCGACACTGGCCAGCGCAGGTCCGGGCGCCACATGCGGATCGCGTGCAGCCCGGGAAAAGACGAGCGGCATCAATACGGCATAGCCGATGCCCATCAACAAGTACCCGGCTAAAATCGACCCGTAGGTCCCGCCGATCACGGCAATTAAAATCCCTGCAAAAGCCGTCAGCGTGGATGCCTGCGTGGTACGGACAGCACCAAAGCGTTCAACCAGAAACCCGCCCGACAAGCGCGTGGCCACCATAGCCACGCTGAATACGGCGTAGCCCAAAGCCGCTTGCGCTTCGCTGGTTTGCGCAACAAGGCGCAGGAACACGGCACTCCAGTCGGCCATTGCGCCTTCGCCCATGGCCGAGGCAAAGGCAATCAATCCGACCAGCGCCAAGGGCCCCGTTGGCAGGGCCAACATTGGTGGGCGGTCTTCGTTTGGTGTGCGGTGCGCGCGCGTGTGGGCGTGCGGTGCCATGAATGGCAAGGCAATGATCCCCCCAATCCCGGCAACCATCAGAAAATGCCAACTGGGCGGGATCGACGATGCCGCCGCCAGATATCCGCTTGCGGCACCAATACCGGCGCCCAGGCTGAACGTGGCGTGAAAAACAGACATTGTGCTGCGGGCCAGGCGGTCTTCAACGCGGGCGCCCCAGCCGTTCATCGCGACATCCATTGCGCCATGGAACGCCCCGAACACGAAGAGCGCGATCCCAAGCAGAAGTGGCGACGGGGCCAGAGACAAAACAACAAGGGCAGGCACATAGCCGATGGCACAGCGCACAGTCAGCCGTTCTGCGCCCCATTTTTCCGACAGGTATCCGGCGAACGGAAAGGACATGATCGCACCCCCTGCAAGGGCCAGCAACAAAAGCCCTAACACAGCCGGGTCAAGCTCGAACCGGTCTTTGAACGCTGGAACCCGCGAGGCCCAGACACCAAAGAGCAACCCGTTTAGCACAAAGGCTGCGACAACCGCGCGCCACCCTGCATCCTGCCAAATCCTGTTCTTGCTTTGCATGTGCGATATCCTGCGGCGTTCTCCGCCGGTGTTGGGCGAATTCCACGGCAACGTCCAGCCGGGATTTTCATGATTTTGCGGGACACACAGCCGGTCCCAGACTCGACAGATAGAAATTGCCACGCTATAAATGAACAAGTGTTCATTTTTTTGCGGGGAGGCAACGGGCACATGTTCAATGCGACGATGCAGTTCGATCTGGGGGATGAGGTCAATGCGCTGCGCGACATGATACATCGCTGGGCGCAAGATCGTCTTGCGCCGATGGCGCAAGACGTGGACAAATCCAATGCCTTTCCGTCCGAGCTGTGGGCGGAAATGGGCGAGCTGGGTCTGTTGGGCATCACCGTGGAAGAAGAATATGGCGGCTCCCAGATGTCGTATCTTGCCCATACCGTGGCCGTGGAAGAGGTGGCGCGTGCATCGGCGTCCGTGTCCTTGTCCTACGGCGCGCATTCCAACCTTTGCGTGAACCAAATTCGCTTGAACGGAACGGAAGAGCAAAAGCAAAAGTATTTGCCCGGCCTTGTATCTGGTCAGCATGTCGGCGCATTGGCGATGTCAGAGGCCGGTGCCGGTTCAGATGTGGTGTCGATGAAACTACGCGCCGAAAAACGCAACGATCACTATCGACTGAATGGCACCAAATACTGGATCACGAACGGGCCGGATGCCGACACTTTGGTCGTTTATGCCAAAACCGATCCAGACGCCGGATCCAGGGGGATCACGGCTTTTCTGATCGAAAAGTCGATGGCCGGGTTTTCAACCTCTCCGCATTTCGACAAGCTGGGCATGCGTGGCTCGAATACGGCCGAGCTGATTTTCGAAGATGTTGCCGTACCTTTCGAAAACGTGCTGGGTGAAGAGGGGAAGGGCGTGCAGGTTCTGATGTCGGGGCTTGACTACGAACGCGTAGTGCTTGCGGGCATCGGAACGGGCATCATGGCGGCCTGCATGGACATGATCATGCCGTACCTGTCCGAGCGAAAGCAGTTCGGACAGCCGATTGGTAGCTTTCAGCTGATGCAAGGCAAGATTGCCGACATGTACACTGCCATGAATTCGGCGCGGGCCTATGTGTATGAAGTCGCCAAGGCTTGCGATCGCGGTGATGTCACCCGGCAGGATGCGGCGGCCTGCTGCCTCTATGCCAGCGAGCAGGCGATGGTTCAGGCCCATCAGGCGGTGCAGGCGATGGGCGGTGCGGGGTTCTTGTCGGACAGCCCGGTCAGCCGGATCTTCCGCGATGCAAAACTGATGGAAATCGGCGCCGGCACCTCTGAAATCCGCCGCATGCTGATTGGCCGCGAGCTGATGGCGGCGATGGCGTGATGCCCCGCTGGCTGTGGTGGACCCCAATCGCGCTTTTTGCCGCTTTCACGGCGGTGATCGGCCTGCGCTTTGGCTATGCGACCGCAACCGCAACTGAAACAGACGTGATCAACCGCTATGCCCAGCAATACCTTCAGGATCGCGCGCGGGCCGGCACGGCAGAAGGCGCGGCATTGACCGATTGCATGGCCTATCCCGGTGATGAGCCGCAGATCTGGTTGCGCGTGGTGTGCGGCCCGTATCCGGCGGATAAGTCCGGCAGCTATGAATATGCCGTCGATCGGCTTGGGCGGCTGGTGCGGGCGCGCGTACCCGGCTCGGGCGGACTGATCCCATGGGCTGGCAGCAGATCGGAGACATAGAGATGTTTGATTTTGCCACAACATGCGCCAATCGGTCGGTGACCGGCGCCTTTGCGGCTGTCTTGGCTTGGGCCGTCGGGGCCTCGGGAGCGGTCGCACAAGAGGATGTGCTGTTCACGGTCGCCCCGTTGGAGGCCTGTATGGCGACCGCAGAACAGGACATGGACGGCCAAAAAGACTGCATCGGCGCGGCGCAGGTTGCATGCATGGAAGCCAACGATCTGGGGCAGACAAATTTCGGCATGAAAATCTGCACCGCGGAAGAGGCAGATTGGTGGGATATGCAGCTGAATGCCGACTACCAGCGGCTGCAAGGGTTTGCGGCCGAAACGGATGCGGTCGAGACCGCGGCACCCAGTATGCAACAGGCTTTAAAGGACATGCAGCGCGCGTGGATCGCGTACCGCGATGCGGCTTGCGCGTTTGATGCATCGCAATGGGGCAGCGGATCTGGGGCGGGCTTGGCTTACGCGTCTTGCGTGTTGCACGAAACCGCCGAGCAGGTTTTTCGCTTGAGAGCTGCGATGGCGTTTTATGAATGATCACACTGCATTGCCGGGCCTGAACAGCCAAGGTCAATGGGTTTTGCCAGACCGGCTGAACCTGTATGATCAGGTGTTCGACAGGAAAGCGCCGGGTCAGCTGGCGCTCCTGGATTTGACGGCCGGCGCCCGGCGCGCTGTGAGCTTTGGTAATCTGCATCAAATGGTCGAACAGTGCGCGTCTGATCTGTTGGCGCGGGGTGTCGCCCGGGGAGACAGGGTGGGCGTGCTGCGAGGACAGGATGCCTGGTGCGCGGCGGCGCATCTGGCGGCGTGGAGGATCGGGGCGATTTCGGTTCCGCTGTTCAAGCTTTTCAAACGGGATGCCTTGGCGGCACGGGTGAGGGACGCGGGCCTGACGTATGTTGTGACAGACAGCGATGGTGCGGATCTGTTGGGCGATCTGGCCGTACCCATCCTGGTCGAAGGCCTCGGCGCGGCCGCGCCCGTCGTCGGCGCGGACACCGGGCCTGATGACCCAGCCGTGCTGATTTACACAAGCGGAACGACCGGCTCGCCAAAGGGCGCGCTTCATGGGCACCGGGTGCTGACCGGGCATCTGCCCGGCGTCGTGACCAGCCATGACCATCTGGGTCAGCCCGCAGATCGTTTGTGGACACCCGCGGACTGGGCGTGGATCGGCGGCCTGTTCGATGTGCTTATGCCGGGTTTGGCGCTGGGCGTGCCGGTGGTGGCCGCCCGGTTGCCAAAATTCACCGCAGAGGCCGCGACCGATGTCATACGGCAGGGAAATGTGCGCAACGTGTTCTTTCCGCCGACAGCCCTGCGCATGTTGAAAGCCGTGGACGCAACGATCCCCGGCTTGCGGTCGGTCGCGTCGGGTGGTGAGCCGCTGGGCGCCGAGATGCTGGCTTGGGGTCAGCGTGCCTTTGGTCTGGCGATCAACGAGTTCTATGGACAGACAGAATGCAACATGGTGGCCTCGTCATGTGGCGTGGATTTTGCGCCGCGTCCCGGATGTATCGGAAAGCCCGTGCCGGGGCATGAACTGGCCGTGATCGACAGGAGCGGCATGCCCACCAAAGGTGAAGGCGATGTGGCCGTACGGCGAGGATCGGCGGCCATGTTGCTGGAATACTGGAACCGGCCCGAAGCAACGTCCGAGAAGTTTCGGGGCGACTGGATGCTGACCGGGGACAGGGGCATCTGGGAAGGGGATTACTTGCGCTTTGTCGGGCGTGAAGATGATGTGATCACCTCGGGCGGGTACCGGATCGGTCCTGCGGAGATCGAGGATTGTCTGCTGACCCATCCGGCGGTGGCCACCTGCGGCGTGGTCGGCAAACCCGATGCGCTGCGTACCGAGATTGTCAAAGCGTATGTCGTGTTGAAAGCAGGGGCCGCGGCTTCGGACACAGAGCTGCAAACATATGTGAAGGATCGGCTCGCGGCCTATTCCTATCCGCGAGAAGTGACCTTTCTTGCGGCGCTGCCAATGACGGTCACGGGCAAGGTGATCCGCAAAGAGCTGAAACGTCGCGCGACGGAGGAGATCTCATGAGAGCGTTGTTGTGCCTTGTGCTGGCCGCGGCGCCGTCACTTACTGCCGCGGATTGGACCCCCGCGCCGGTTGCCGAGGCGGCGATTTGGGACTGCGTTGAAGCTGCCGGTGACAACTGGCATGCGGGCGCGCGTTGCATTGGCAGTTTTGCAACGGCCTGCATTTCCGATGCGGGCCTGACAGACAGCATATCTGTCGCGCAATGCATGGAGACCGAAACACAAGCCTGGGACGCGGTCTTGAACACCGCTTATCAGTCATTGCGCGCGGATTTGGCTGGTCCGGACATGTTGCCGGTTGCGGCAGAAGCCTTGCGGGATGCACAGCGGGCCTGGATCCCGTTTCGTGATGCCGAGTGTTTGTCACGCGGCAACCTGACCACCGGCACGGGCCATTTCGAAGATGGGGCCGCATGCATGATGCGGGTGACGGCAACCCGCGCGCTGGATTTGATCGGGTATGGAGGCCAACGGTGACACAGCTACGCTCTCACATTCAAATTGGCGGGGCGGACGCACAAGCCAACCGGGCTGCGCATTTGGAAGCCTTGGCGCAAATCGCGACCGCGGCAGCCCATGCGCAGGCAGGTGGTGGGAACAAATCGCGGGCACGGCATGTGGCGCGGGGCAAGATGCTCCCGCGTGAGCGGGTGGCCAATCTACTCGACCCCGGCACACCGTTTTTGGAAGTTGGCGCGACGGCCGCCCACGGAATGTACGGCGATGCGGCCCCGGCCGCGGGTGTCATCGCCGGTATCGGCACCGTGCAAGGCCGACAGGTGATGGTGGTCTGCAACGATGCAACCGTGAAAGGCGGCACGTACTTCCCGATCAGCGTGAAGAAGCACTTGCGCGCGCAGGAGATCGCGGAAGAGTGCCATTTGCCGTGCATCTACCTTGTCGACAGCGGTGGGGCGAACCTGCCGAACCAGGACGAGGTATTTCCGGATCGGGATCATTTCGGGCGGATTTTCTACAATCAGGCGCGAATGTCGGCCAAGGGGATCCCTCAGATTGCGGTCGTTATGGGATCATGCACGGCGGGTGGCGCGTATGTGCCTGCGATGTCGGATGTGACGATCATCGTCAAGGAGCAGGGCACGATATTTTTGGCCGGACCACCTTTGGTCAAGGCCGCCACGGGCGAGGTGGTGAGTGCCGAGGATCTGGGCGGCGGTGACGTGCACACGCGCCTTTCGGGTGTGGCCGATTACCTGGCCGAAGATGATGCCCATGCGCTGGCTTTGGCGCGGCAGGCGATCGGCTCGCTGAGCGGCAGCACGGCGATCCAGCGGCGCGCGACGTCTGAACCGCCCGCCTATGACCCCGATGAGATCCTGAGCGTGGTGCCCGCGGATTTGCGCACGCCCTACGACATCCGCGAAGTGATCGCGCGCTTGGTCGACGGGTCGCGGTTTGATGAATTCAAGGCCCGGTTCGGCGAGACTTTGGTCACAGGGTTTGCCCATGTGGATGGGTGGCCCGTGGGGATCGTGGCCAACAATGGTGTGCTGTTTTCGGAAGCAGCGCAGAAAGGCGCGCATTTTGTCGAGCTTTGCTCCCAGCGGAAAATCCCCCTTGTGTTCTTGCAAAACATCACTGGATTCATGGTGGGTCGTAAGTACGAAAATGAAGGCATTGCGCGGCACGGCGCCAAGATGGTGACCGCGGTGGCCACGACGTCGGTGCCAAAGATCACGATGTTGGTGGGCGGGTCCTTTGGTGCGGGCAATTACGGTATGGCTGGCCGGGCCTATCAGCCGCGGTTCTTGTGGACCTGGCCAAATAGCCGGATTTCGGTGATGGGCGGGGCGCAAGCGGCCGGGGTGCTGGCCACGGTGAAACGCGATGCAATTGAACGGGCCGGGGGCACGTGGTCGGTTGAAGAAGAGGCCGAATTCAAACGCCCGACCGTAGAGATGTTCGAGGAACAGTCGCATCCGCTCTATGCCAGTGCCCGGCTTTGGGACGACGGGATCATTGATCCCCGCAAATCGCGCGACGTGCTGTCCCTGTCGCTGCAAGCAGCGCTTTGCGCCCCGGTGGAGGACACGCGATTTGGCGTTTTTCGAATGTGACGATGCGATGAAACGTAGGGCGCCCCTGTGGCAGGCTCCCGCCCGCCCACCCCGCCCGCCACAGGGGCGCCGGGACAGATCGGAGGCCAGACATGTTTGACACGATCCTGATCGCCAATCGCGGTGAGATCGCGTGCCGTGTGATCGAAACTGCCCACCGGATGGGGGTTGCATGCGTGGCCGTCTATTCCGCAGCGGACGCGGGCGCCAATCATGTCAGCATGGCCGATCATGCGGTACAGATTGGGGGGGCGGCACCGGCCGACAGCTACTTGCGGGGCGACGTGATCATTCAGGCGGCGCTGGACAGTGGCGCGCAGGCCATCCACCCGGGATATGGGTTCCTGAGCGAGAATCCGGAATTCGTGGAGGCGGTATCGGCGGCCGGTCTCACATTCATTGGTCCATCCGCCCAGGCGATCCGGGCGATGGGGCTGAAAGATGCGGCCAAGGCGCTGATGCAACAGGCTGGCGTGCCGGTTGTGCCTGGATATCACGGCGACAACCAAGCGCCAGAGCATCTCGCGGCCCAAGCTGCAGAGATTGGTTATCCTGTTTTGATCAAGGCGGTCGCGGGAGGGGGCGGCAAAGGCATGCGGCTCGTCGAGGCGCCGGACGCGTTTGCCGATGCGTTGGACAGTGCCCGAAGCGAGGCGCTGACCGCGTTCGGCAACGACGCCGTACTGGTCGAAAAATTCGTGTCCAAACCCCGCCATATCGAAATGCAGGTTTTCGGAGACGGCGTGCGTGCCGTGCACCTGTTTGAACGCGATTGCTCGTTGCAGCGGCGGCATCAGAAGGTGATCGAGGAAGCGCCCGCACCGGGCATGACCGAGAAGATGCGCGCGGCCATGGGGCAGGCCGCGGTTCGAGCAGCCGAGGCCATCGGCTATGCTGGCGCGGGCACGGTTGAGTTTATCGTCGATGCCTCGGATGGGCTGCAGGCGGACCGGTTTTACTTCATGGAAATGAACACGCGGTTGCAGGTCGAGCATCCGGTCACGGAAGCCATCACGGGGGTTGACCTGGTTGAGTGGCAATTGCGCGTCGCGGCGGGGTCGGCCCTGCCGGCAGCGCAAGAGGATCTGTCGATCAACGGTCATGCGTTTGAGGCGCGGCTTTACGCCGAGGATGTGGCCAAGGGGTTTTTGCCCGCCACCGGCACCCTCACACATTTGGGATTTCCCGCCGCGGCGCGGATCGACAGCGGTGTGCGGCCCGGCGATGTCATCAGCCCATGGTACGATCCGATGATCGCCAAGGTCACGGTCCATGGCCCGGACCGAGGAGCGGCGTTGGCGCAGCTGACGCGCGCGCTCAAGCAAACCGAAGTCGCGGGTACCGTGACGAACTTGCCCTTCCTGGTTCGGTTGTCTCAACAGTCTCACCTCGTATCCGGCGACGTTGATACAGGTTTGATCGGGCGACATCTGGATGCGCTGACACCTGACCCGGTCGCCTGCAGTCGAACCCGCGCACTGGCCGCCGTATTGGCGCTGGGCCTGCCGCAAACCACGGCCGCCGCGCAGGGTTTTGTCCTCTGGGCGCCATTGACCTATGCGGTGGCCTTGCGACATCGCGAGGATCTGATTGCCGCGCGTGTGACCGTCCATGGCCCGGGCGATTACGCAGTTGATGTGGATGGCGTCCCGCATCGGGTATGGCAGCAAGCCGGGGATTGGCGCGTCGATGACACATCGGTGCCGATGCGCTGGGCGTGGTCCGGGGATGTGCTGACCGTGTTCTGGGGCAATGGGTACGCGTTTGACGTGGTAGATCCGCTCGACCGTGAAACTGGCAGCGCCGGGGACGGCAACGTGGTCAACGCGCCGATGCCTGGTTTAGTGAAAACCGTTTTTGCCGTAGCGGGACAAACGGTGTCTGCAGGCGACCGGCTGGCTGTCCTGGAAGCCATGAAGATGGAACACAGCCTGTTGGCGGCCCGCGACGGTGTGATCGCCGAAGTTCTGGTTTCGGACGGGGCACAGGTCGAGGCCGGGGCTGCGCTGGTACGGCTCGAGCCGGAAGAATGACGCAAAGCCGCCTGCACGTGACCGGCTACACGCATAGTGTCTTTTCGCGCGCAGTGCACATCGGCATGACCGAGCTTGGCATTCCATTCGACTGGCACGAGGCGGATCCGTTTGCGCAGCCCGTCAAAGCCCATCCGTTTGGCCTTGTCCCCGTGCTGGATCAT
>CAWUIW010000116.1:0-10042 GCA_963922515.1 uncultured Rhodobacterales bacterium
GGCAACGGCCTTGGTGGTTTGCGGATCGAACCAACGAATGCGCTCGGGCATCGGAGCAAGGGTCAGCACTTCGCCCGGTTTGAAGACCGTGTCACTGTCAAGCACAACCCGGAACAAGGCGCCCTCGACGTCACAGGTGACCAACAGATGCGCACCCAGCGGTTCGACGACCTTGGCAACCGCTCGGATCCCGGCATCTGCCAGTGCCATATCTTCGGGCCTTACGGCAAAATCCAGCACGTCGTGGCTGCTGCCCGGACCATCAAAGGTCTCGCCCGCAACCTGCCATTTGGAGCCTCCTGCGGGCCGCGCCTGAATGAAATTCATCGGCGGGTTGCCAATGAAGCCGGCAACAAAGCGTTCGGCCGGGTTGCGATACACTTCGACCGGGGTGGCGGCCTGCACGATATGGCCTTGGTGCATCACGCTGATCCGGTCCGCCATTGACATCGCCTCAACCTGGTCATGTGTCACGTAGATCGCGGTGGTGCGACTTTCCGCCAGCACACCTTTGAGTTCCGCGCGCATTTCCATGCGCAGCAAGGCATCAAGGTTGGACAGCGGCTCGTCCATTAAGATCACATCCGGTTCCATCGCCAGCGCTCGGGCTACCGCGACCCGTTGGCGTTGCCCGCCCGACAACTCGCCCGAATAGCGTTTCAGCAATTGTTCGATGTGCATCAGCTCGGCCGTTCGGTTGACGCGGCGGGCCACCTCTTTGTTCGGCAGTTTTTGCATCCGCAGACCAAAGCCGATGTTTTCGAAGACGGTCAGATGCGGAAAAACAGCATAGTTCTGAAACACCATGGATATGCCGCGATCCTTGGGTGGCAGATGATCGACACGTTTGCCGCCGATCCAGATTTCGCCTTCGCTGGCGGTTTCCAGTCCGCAGATGATCCGCAGCAGCGTTGACTTGCCACATCCCGACGCACCGAGCAGCACCATGAATTCCTGGTCGTCGATGGTCAGGTTGATGTCTTGCAGGGCTTGGTATTCCCCAAAGCGCTTGGCGACATTTTTGATTTCGATGACAGCCATTGTCTTGGCTCCTTTTTCTGGCAACCGCGGATCAGCGGTTGGCGATGCCCCACATCGCAAAGAGGTACTTTCGCACGGCAAAGATGAAAATCAGCGCCGGTACAACGAGGATGAAACCACCTGCGAACTTCAAATGAAGGGGGGACGTGTCAAGGTTTTGCAGCAAGAACGCGGTCAAGGTGCGGTTCTCGATTGTCAGAACCGCGGCGGCAAAGACTTCGTTCCATGAAATGACGAAGGCAAAGATCGCAGACGCGGTGATGCCTGGCAGGACCAATGGCAAGATCACTTTTTGAAAGGCCGTCACGCGGTTGCATCCAAGGGTCCACGCCGCTTCTTCCAGCTCGATCGGGATGCCGGAAAACAGCGAAAAGGTGATCAGAACCGCAAAGGGAATGGCGAGTGTCGTATGAACCAATGCCAACCCGAACACCGTATCGTCGATCCCGACCCGAATGAACATGACCGCCAGTGGCAGCGCCAGCAAGGGCAGCGGAAACGCCCGGGTGAGCAAGATGAGCAACCGAAACAGCTCTTTGCCCCTGAAGTCAAAGCGCGACAGGGCATAACCCGCCGGGGCCCCGATGGTGATCGACATCACCATCGTCAAAGCAGCCACCAGGACAGAGTTCTTGAGCGCCGTCAGAATGCCTGCGAAATTCGCAAAAAAGGTCAGACTGCCAAGGTCGAATTCGGGAATGAATCGCTTGGGATATGCATTGACCGCTTCTGGCGAGCTGAGTGTGTTGATCAGCAAGAAATACAGTGGGACCAGCACCCAGGCACACAAAAGAACAACGGCGGCGATGTACACAATGCGCCCGGCTTTGCGCGTGTCGGGGGCCTGTTCGACGGCGTCAGTGGAAACAGCGGTCATATCGTGGCTCCTTTCGGGACGCGCAGCGCACGCATGATGATCAATGTGAAGGCGATCGAGATGGCCAGGATGATCAGCGCGATGGCCGCGGCAGCTCCGCCATTCAGCAGTTCGAACTGGTAGGCATAGGTTTCGCCCATCAGGACCGGGAACAGTGTTCCGCCAAGGGCCTGCACGACCGCGAACACTTCAAAGGCGAGGATCACGCGCAGCACAAGGGCGGTTTGCAGGGATGGCCGCAGCATCGGCAGGGTGATCCTGACAAATCGCTGCCAGGCCGTGGCGCCGAAAACCTCACCCGCTTCATAGTACTCTTTCGGGATCAGCCCGATGCCGGCAACAAGGATCACCAGCATGATGGCCGTGGCCCGCCATATCTCGGCCAGCATGATCGCGACGAACACCATGACCGGGCTTGTGTAGCTTAGGAAGTTGGTTGGGCTGTCGATCAATCCCAATCCACCCATCATCGAGTTCAAAAAGCCCGATTGCTCGAAAATCGCAAGCCAGATGATCCCAGCCGCAAGATCCGAAATCCCCAGTGGGATGGTCCAGACGTAAAGAACCAGGTCGCGACCGCGCTTCATCCTGTTGACCATGGTGGCCATTAGCAGCGCCAGCGCCAGCTGGATCGGAACAACGGCAGCGGCCAGCAGGAACGTGTTGCGCAGCGAGATCGGAAACTTCCAGTGCGATGTGACATCGCGGAAGTTGTCCATCGTGAAGCCGGAGCCGTTGCTGAAAGCCTGCTGCGCTACCAGTATGAACGGATAGAGAAAGAACAGGCAAAGAAACAGCGTGACCGGCAGGATCATTACATAGGGCAATAGACGCGGGTTCATTGGACCGCTCCCCTTTCAATGCCTGGGTGCAAGATGTCTGCGGATTGGGGCCTGTGCGCCAACGGGTGGCGCCAGGGATGGAGCGCCCTTTCGGGCGCCCCAGGGGGAGGATTACTCCACGGGGCAGGCGCCCTCGGATGGAGCGTCTGGTGCCCAGCACGGCGCGCCGGTTTGCTCCATGATGCGGACCAACGCTTTTTTCTGGTCGTCCAGAACCCGTTCGATCGGCTGACCGGCCAGGATGATGCGCTCAAACGTGTCAACAAAGACGCGGTTGAAATCGCCGCCCTTGTCGCCAAGCCCTGCTGGCAGAAGCCCAGGGTTGGCATCTGGCGATCCGCTCATCTTGGCCACGGCAGCGCCGGCTGCTTGCACGGCTGGTGGCAGATCATCGGGCAACGCCACGTCGACCACCGGGAAGAAGTTGGTCGCGCGCAAAGTCGCGATCTGTGTCTCCGGTTTCAACATGTACTCAACCAGTGCCTTGGACGCTGCCATGTCCGGGGCCGTGCGCGGGATACCCACACCGGCAATCACTGGCATGAACCCACGACCTTCGGGGCCTGCAGGGGCAGGGAAGGCCACAAAATCGTCCGGGCGTTCGTTAAAGGCCGCGGCAAGACGCGACGTGTGGTCAAATGCAATCCAGACATCGCCGTTCAGCAACTGCTCTTGCAGGAAAGAGAAGTTCGTGGAGCCGGGGTTGGTCACCGCCCACAGCTCTTTCATTTTTTCCCAAGCTGTGACGGCCTTGTCAGACGCAAAAGTCCGAACCACACCATCCGTGTATGACGGATACAGGTACCCTTGGAAGAAGCGGTGCTTGAGGCCCTTTGGACCGGCCGGGAAGCCAAATTTCGCTTCGCCGGTGGCTTCCATGATGTTTGCGGACCACGCGATCAATTCATCGTAGCTCAGCGCATCGATGTCGGCACCATCAGGCAGGTATGGCAATGCTTCCTTGCTGGCGGCCATGATGTAGCTGGCCTGCATCCAGGGGATGTATTGCATGTTGTCCGTACCCAATTGGGCGAGAGTGTTGAACGTGTCCGATGCCGACATGCCCAACCCGTCAAGATCGACAAGGTCATCGGGGCTCATGGCAGAAAAGTCGCCGTGCAATGCGCCCAACACGCCGATCGAGCCTGAACCGGCCTGCAATTCTGCGTTCAGACGTGTCAGCCAAGGGCCGCCGTCGTTTGGCTGGTAGTCCACATCGCCAGCGCCGGACAACACTTGCTCGCGCATGGCTTGAGCTTCTTCGACCGGCTTGGCCTGTGTCGACCAAAACAGGACTTCTGCTTGCGCAGTGACTGCGGATGCAACCAGGGCCATCGCTGATACGAGGCTGGCGCGCTTGAGATTTAAGGTCATCTAATCCTCCCGTGTGCGGTGCAACTGGATGCACAGCAGTTTCCGCAGGTCCATCGGCCTGCGCTCCTCCCGAAAACCGCGGGACAAGCCATGGCAATCGACTCGGCCGCAGTAGGTTTAGCATGATATAACGTTATACCATCCGTCAACTGAAAATTTGATTGGGCGAAACTGCCATATGTTGACGCAGGCGCGCGGGTGGCCGTAACTCCATGCTTGCAACGTGAAAATCAATATGGTCATGCACAATGGGATGAGACAGAAACCTAAACTTGAAACTGTCGCCAAGGCTGCTGGCGTGTCTCTGGCAACCGCAAGTCAGGTCATGCGCGGGGCGGGGCGAATCTCTGAAGCGACCCGCAATCGCGTTTTGGCGGCAGCCAAGGAACTGCATTATGTTCGTGATGGGCGCGCTGCGGCTATGCGGTCTGGCGAGAACCGGGAAATCGGATTTGCCATTCATCAGATCGCAAACCCCTTCAACGCCGAAGTGATCAGCGGCGCAAGTGACCTGTTGGAAACCGAAGGGTATCTGCTGTCTGTTCTGGACAGTCGCGACGATGTCGACCGGCAACGCCGCAACGTTGAAGCGTTCATTCAAAGTTCGCGCGGCGGACTCTTGTGGGTGCCGGCCGAGGATACGGACGAGGCGACTTTTGATCTATTGGCACGGCACGGGATGCCAACGGTGACCTTTCTGCGCCGGTCCGGCAAAGGCCGCTTCGACCATGTCGGCATTGAGAATGCCAATGCCACGCGCATGGCCACAGCGCACCTGGCCGAACTGGGCCACCGCCACATCGCCTATTTGGGGGGTATCGCGCAATTCGGTGTCCGGACCGAGCGAATCCGCGGTTACGTAGAAACCATGCAAGAGCGCGGGCTGGCCAACCCGGTGATTTGGGACACGCCCGATGACAAGGTGTCAGGTCTACAGGCGATGACTGCACTGCACAAAGCGCATCCGGACGTCACCGCCATCGTCTGCAACGGCGACATGGTGGCCATTGGCGCCTGTTCGGCGATCGCCCGGCTTGGTATGACCGTGGGTCAGGATTTCTCTGTGGTCGGGTTTGACGATGTCGAAGATGCCGAAATTGCGACGCCGCCGTTGACCACGCTTGCGGTGTCACCATACCAGCTGGGGCGCACATTGGCGGAAGTGGCGCTGCGCCGCATCCGTACGCCGGACATGCCCGTTGTCACCCGGTTGGTGCCGGCCATCTTGAAAGTCCGCGGCTCGACTGGCCCGATGAAGCTGGCCTCTTAAGCCATTGAAAAAAGGCTGCTCCTGGTATTCAAACCAGTTCGGCATCCGTCATGATTTCGACCAGCGACGGACCGTACGCCGCCAGTGCGGCCGTGATCGCAGGCTCCAGCTGGTCGGTGGTGGTGACCTTTTCGCCCTTTCCGCCGCACAACCGCGCAAAGGCAGAGAACGATGGATTGACCAGGCCGGTCTCCCAGACGGGCCATTCGCCGGCACGCTGTTCTTTCGATATTTTGCCGAGCTCGCCGTTGTGCAGCAGAATGTGGGTGATATCCATGCCGTACTTCACCGCCGTGGTGAACTCCATCGGGTATTGCCCAAAGCCCCCGTCGCCAGAAATGCCGATCACTTTGCGCCCGCGCAAATGCTCGAAATCCTGGGTGGCGGCCCAAGCGCCCATCGCGGCCGGAAATCCGAAACCGATAGATCCAAGATATCCGGACATCAAAACCCGCTGTGACCCCTTGGTTTCAAGGTACCGTCCGAAAGAGTAGGTGTTGTTGCCGACATCCACGGCAAAAATGGCATCTTCGGGCGCCAAACGGGTCAAAACATCGAAGACAGCGGTCGAGGACAGACCTTTGCCGAGATCTTCTGTCAGACGCAGGTGCTTTTCGTCTCTCCAGATCGCCCAGCGCTCTGCCAGTTCGGCAATCAGGTCCGGTCCGCCGGATAGACGGCTGATCTTTCCGTCCAGTTCGGCGCAAAATGCCCCGATCTCGGACCAGACCGGCAGGGTGACAGGATGGAATTTGCCTAGTTGCATCCTTTCGAAATCGACCTGAATGATCGGTTTGCCGGGGTTTATGCCGGTGTGGTTCGAGAACGATGATCCAAGACAGATCATCAGGTCGGCTTCATTCATGAACCAGCTGGCAATAGGCGTGCCGGACCGACCCATGACGCCCGCAGCGTTCGGGTGATCGTCGGGAATGATCCCCTTGGCCTTGAAGGTGGTCAGAACAGGCGCGCCGATCTTTTCAGCCAGAGCAATGGCTGCATCGCGCGCGTCCCATGCCCCATGACCCAACACGACACAGGGGCGTTTTGCGCCGTTTATCATGCTCGCGGCTGCAGCCAGATCTTCGGAATTCGGACGCACCACAGGTCGACCCATACGGCCGCCCGGACTGCGCGCCTTTGCCTCGCTTGGCAAGGTTTGCACGTCATCGGGAAAGATCAGATGGGCGACATCCTGTTCGACGATCGCGCTCTTGCAGGCCAGTGACATCAGTTCGGGGTGGTTCGAGGTGTTGAGCACCGTCTGTGAAAACTTGCTGACCGCTTCGAATGCAGAACTCAGGTCGATGTCCTGGAATGCGCCCGGACCGAACACTTGCGTTTGAACCTGGCCCGTCAGGGCCAGCACCGGTGCGCGATCGACCTTGGCGTCCCATAGGCCGGTCAGCAGGTTCGTAGCGCCCGGACCGGCAATTGTTAGGCAAGCTGCTGGATGACCGGTGAGTTTTCCGTAGGCCGAACACGCAAAGGCCGCCGCACCCTCGTGCCGGATGCCGATATACTTCATGTCCTCATCAATGACGCGGCGACGGATCGCGTCGGCCAGTCCAAGATTGGAATGACCGACCATGCCAAAGACATGTTTGATGCCCCAGTTGACCATGGTTTCCGCCATGGCATCCGTTGTCGTTCGCTCATGGTCCGGCTCGGGCTCGAGACCGACGAAAATCTCGCCGTCCCGAATATCCAGCGGAAAGAGTTTTTGTCCGGTATCTTCATGGCCACCAGGTGGTTTGCCGGTCAGCGGGTCAAAGTCCCAACCATGCCATGGGCACCGGATCCAGCACTGCCCGTCCACACCTTCTTCGATCGACCCTTCGCCCAGCGGACCTTTTTGGTGTGGGCAGTGGTTGTCCATCGCGGCCCATTGTCCTTGAAAATGCGACAGGCAGATGGAAACGGTGCGCGCCGTCACTGTTTTGACCCGACCTTCCGGCAGATCATCGACATGGGCCACACGGATCCAATCCATGTCGGGGGCAGGGGCAGTGGTGTCGGTCATGGAGGTATCCAGTTTTGGCTAGTGAGAGGATTTCGGAGCGATCAAATCGAAGAACTTTTGCACCCATGTCAGGATCAAAAAGGACCCCGTTGCCCAAATTAGCAGTTCATAGGGCGCAAACGGCGTGCCGCGCAGCCAGACAGCCAGCAACCCGCCCTGAGGGCGTAGGGCCGAGATGCCGAACAACCCTTCGCGGCTCCAAAGACGAAAGTCCCAAAACCTCGAAACATAAAACAGAATGAGCGCAACCACAGCGATGATCAGCAGCGACAGTAAACGGCGCATCATGGCAGAACCTCGAGCGTGTCAGGGTCTAGCGCAAAGACCAGCAGATCGCCGTGCCGGCTGATCTCTCCTTCGACGGAAACATACTGAGCCACATAGTCATACACTTTTCCCGGCAGTTCAGACTTTTCGGGGCCAGTGATCATCAGAAAGTCACTGCCGGCCACCGGTTGTGTTGACACAAAAACCGGTGGCACTCCGCCGATGATGCATAGGTTGGCACAGGCTTTGTGTGCCAAACCCCGCCCGGGTCGCATCGCGCCGTTCAAACATTTGCCATCGCAGATTTCACCAGCCAGTTTCCAACGGCCCAGGTTTTCCGGGACCGGGATCTGAGCCGAACCGTCGGACGCGCTGATGCCCCGGTTCCCGCCGCGAATTTGCAGCATGTCGATGGTGCCGCGCTCCATCGCGACACCGTTGACCGTCACGTATTGCCCATCCTGCGCTGCAGGCCGGTTTTGTGCACCGTTTTTTCCGCCGGCCGACAGCATGATCGTGCGACCAGCCGGTACTCGCTCTGTCCCCTCGACCACGTGGAGGATCGGTAAGGGCAGTAACTCGATCACACCGCTGAGCCTTTGATTGCCATAGTTCCCGGCGAAGCGGGCGTCGCCGGGATCATCCTGCGTTGCGCCGATCAGAATGCTCAGCGATCCGGCGGCGGCCACAAGCACGGCCGCCACGACGATCAAAAAAGGTTTCAGACTGGCCGGAACCTTTAGATAACCAACAAAAAACGGTGCTTTGGACGCGCTCATGACATGGCCTCTGTCAAGGGGGCGGAAACAGGTTCAACATAAGTGCCGGGTGGATTGGCCTCGACGTGTACGAACACGTCATCCCGTTCCACCCGCAGGCGATATGTGGGCACTTTCTCTGTGAACGGCGCCGGTGATCGTCCGTTGGTGACATCGTATTGGAACCCATGCCACGGACATGTCACAAGGCAATTGATCACGCGGCCTTCGCCCAAGGGGCCGTTTTGGTGAGCACATGCATTGGCAATGGCGCTGAGTTTGTCGCCTTGGCGAAACACGGCGACCCGGTCGCCATTGGGCAAAAGTGTAATCTTGGCCCGTTTGTCTTCGATCTCGTTTGTTTTCGAAACGCGGACCCATCCGGCCGCGGCGGTAGGCCGAGAGAACTCCTTCAATCCCGCTGCAAGGTGCAGTCCGCCCACGAGCGCCGCACTTGTCAGCACAATGGTCGACAGCGCCGGGTTGATGGTGCTTTGCATCGCCCCCCACGCGATATGGGCCACGACGGCCGCATAGGCGGGGTAAATCAGGTAGTGCAGCGATTTCCACACCGGTGGGGTCAGGAACTTCAACCAGAAGTCATGGCTGGTTGCGCTGAGAACCAGCAAACACAGCAAGGCGAAAATGCCCAAGGCTTCAAAGGGAAAGCCCGCAATTTGCCCATAGCTTGTGTTGGCAAACAGAACCGCCTCGAACTTGTCAGCTGGGGAAAACGCAAAGTACCAGTTCAAAATGAAGTAGGCATGGGTTGTTGCCACGACAGCCGTCATCACGCCGAAATGGCGCCGGTTGTACAACAGCGGCAAAAAGCGGCGATCCAGCCGCGCCAGCGGGCCGATACACAAAATGATCGTGAGCATCAAAAAGGCGCAGACCCCAAACGCCCGGGCGTTGTGAATCTGTGGATTGATCGGCCGGTCATGGGCCAGAATGCCGGGGGCCACATCGATGAAAACCCATAAGGTCAGCGACGTGCCGGCCAGCAAAACGCCGTCGTAAATCCATTTGAAGCGGTTCCATTGAACCGGTGTATACTTCACGCTCATTGCTCCACCCCGCTGATTGGCTCGGGGGCTATGTCGGCAGGCCATTTTTGTTGAATGCTAAGGCCCGATACAACGGCAAATCCAAGCGCGCAGGCCAGAATTACCGCCACCGGCAAATGGATCGCGCGCGGTGGTTTGTAACGGGCGGTCCAGCGACCACGGTCTGCTTCCAACCGGAGCCAACGCCACAGCACAAGCGGCCAGATCAGCAAAACGGCCGGCACCAACAAGGGTCGAAAGGCATAGGCGCCGCGTGCGTCTTCATCAATGCGGTCGATGCCAATCGTCAAAAACAGAGCTGCCACCACCACACCAGCGATCAGCCAGTAGCCACTGGCATCGATGAGAACCGCCGCGACGTTCATCCCATCCCTCCATAAGCCACCCCGGACAATTCGCTCATATCGCGTTTCCACGTGGTCAGATCATCGATGTTGAACTTGGACAGATGATCATGGCCGCACGCCCGCGCCATAAGTTTCATCAGGTCGGTACTGGCCTCAAAGAAATTGGCCAGACGCCG
>CAWUIW010000117.1:0-9936 GCA_963922515.1 uncultured Rhodobacterales bacterium
AAGCCGCTGCCAGCGCGGCGTCGTCGGTTTGTGCGGCGAGCGCTTCGGCCCAGTAGCGGGCAAACCAGTAATGGCTGTCGCGGTTGTCAGGCTGACCAACCTTCCGTCCGGGGCTGCGGTCGTGGTCCAAGATGCCTTGCGTCGCGGCCTCGACGGCCTTGCCCAACACCGCGGCCTGCGCATTGCCGTTGGCATTGGCGAGGAAGGTAAAACTTTCGCCCAGCGCACAGAATTCACCCAGGCTGTCCCACCGCAGGTGGTTTTCCTCGACCAGCTGTTGCACGTGCTTTGGCGCCGAGCCGCCTGCACCGGTTTCAAACAGGCCGCCGCCTTGCATCAATTTCACGATCGACAGCATCTTGGCCGATGTGCCGAGCTCAAGGATGGGAAACAGATCGGTCAGGTAATCGCGCAAAACGTTACCGGTGATGGCTATGCTGGTTTCGCCTTTGCGAATGGTTTCCAGCGTGACGCGGGTGGCTTCACGCGGCGCAAGGATCTGAAATTTGTTAGCCACACCCGCCGCTGCAAGGATCGGATTGACGTACTCGATCAACTCGGCGTCATGGGCGCGTTCGGCGTCCAGCCAAAAGATCGCCTCGCATCCTTCCGCTTTTTGCCGGTCGATCGCCAGACGTACCCAATCCTCGATCGGTGCCTGCCGGGCGGACGATGATCGCCAGATATCGCCCGGCTCTACCGTGTGGCGATGCAACTCTGTGCCGTCCGTGGTCACCATTCGGATCACCCCGGCGTGCGGGATTTCGAATGTGGTGGGGTGGCTGCCGTATTCTTCGGCTTTCTGCGCCATCAGACCGATGTTTTGTACCGCCCCCGAGGTCGCCGGATCCAATGCGCCGGTCTCTTTGAAATAGGCGATGGTTTCGTCGTAAACCGGGGCGTAGGAGCTGTCTGGAATGACGCAGACGCAATCGGCTTCGTTTCCATCCGGTCCCCAACCTTTGCCGCCCGCGCGGATCAGCGCTGGCATCGAAGCGTCGATGATAACGTCGGACGGCACGTGCAGGTTGGTCACTCCGGTGTCCGAGTTGACCATGTAAAGTGGTGGGTTTGCGGCGGTCGCGGCGTCGATCGCGGCCATGATCTCGGCATCGTCCTTGACCCGTGCCAAAAGATCACCAAGCCCTTGGTTCGGATCAACACCGAGGTCGGCCATCTTGTCGCCAAACTGGTCAAACACCGGTGCCAGCCACGCCTTGACCGCGTGGCCAAAGATGATCGGATCGGACACCTTCATCATCGTGGCTTTCATGTGCAGTGACCACAGAATGCCCTCTTCCTTGGTTTTTTCGATCTCTGACGCAAGGAAGGCATCCAGCGCGCTGGCCGACATGAAAGTTGCGTCAATCACTGTACCCGCCGGGTAGGCGATGCCGTCTTTCAGAACCGTGACGGACCCGTCGGCTGCTTCAAGCTCGATGCGGGCCGTAACGTCGGTGTCTATGCGGGTAGACTTTTCGTTCGAGTAGAAATCGTCATGGCCCATATACGCAACGCGAGTTTTGCTGTCCGCGCTCCAGGCACCCATGCGGTGCGGGTTGGCCATGGCAAAGTTCTTGACCGCGTTCGCGGCTCGACGGTCCGAATTGCCTTCGCGCAGAACCGGGTTCACAGCGGACCCTTTGATCGCGTCGTATCGCGACCGGGCTTCTTTTTCTGCGTCCGTCGTCGGATCAGTCGGATAGTCAGGCAGATCATAGCCCTTGCCCTGAAGTTCCTTGATGGCGGCGACAAGTTGCGGAACAGACGCCGATATGTTCGGCAGTTTGATCACGTTGGCCTCGGCCGTTTTCACCCAGCGACCCAGTTCGGCCAGGTGGTCATCTCGCGCCTGCGCCTCGTTCAACCGTTCGGGGAAGGCGGCGATGACACGGCCCGCCAAAGAGATGTCTCTGGTTCCGACTGACACGCCGGCCTTTTCGGCAAAGGCGCGGATGATGGGCAGCAGCGATGCGCTGGCCAGCTCTGGTGCTTCATCGACGGTGGTGTAGACGATATCGGTGTCGGTGGATTGTGCCATGGATATGCCCTCTTCGGCTCGCAACGGTCTTTGACCTTCGCTTAGCCGAAAACACCACGGAATTGAACCCTGTATGCCGTTGTATACCGAAGTGTCGCACCCGTGGCGGCTGCTGGCAGGCGTGGAAGCGCCGGGATCAGGCTTTTGGAGGGTGGGCTGTTTTCGCTTTGCGCGCGGTCAGCACCTTTTTTTCAAGGACGCTGCGGGCCTGACGTTCCGACAAACGAATGCGTATCTCGGTTAGGTATGCCTCTTCCAACGACTGGGAAGAGGCGCCCAGAACGTTCCCGATCTCGACGTAAAGCCGATCATCACCCAGCTCTTTCATCGCCGCCATCGTATCGTCGGCGAGTTTCGAGGCCAAGCGCTCAAGCGTTGCCGACATCAGCGGGTGCTTTCTGTCAGACGACGTTTCACGTAGCTGCTCACCGAGCCCATCAATGTGTCCATGTGCGGCTCTTTGAAGAAATGATCTGCGCCTTGCACTTCTTCATGTGTGATCGTGATGCCTTTTTGCTCATGCAACTTGTTCACCAGCGAGGTGGTGTCGGCGGGCGGGGCCACCCGGTCGGCGCTGCCATTTATGATCAGGCCGGATGACGGGCAGGGCGCCAGGAATGAAAAGTCATACATGTTCGCGGGCGGCGAGACGCTGATGAAGCCGGTGATTTCCGGACGGCGCATCAACAGTTGCATGCCGATCCATGCGCCGAAAGAAAACCCGGCCACCCAGCAATGCTTGGAGTTGTTGTTCATGGATTGCAGGTAATCTAGCGCCGACGCCGCATCGCTGAGCTCGCCGATGCCCTGATCATATTCGCCCTGGCTGCGGCCGACACCACGGAAATTGAACCGCAGTACGGTGAAGCCCATGTTGTAGAACGCATAATGCAGGTTGTAGACAACCTTGTTGTTCATGGTGCCACCAAACTGCGGGTGCGGATGCAGCACGATCGCGATGGGGGCATCTTTTTCTTTTTGCGGGTGGTAGCGGCCTTCGAGGCGGCCTTCGGGTCCGGGGAATATGACCTCAGGCATGTTCGTGGCGGGTCCTGTCTCTTTCTGCGAGGTGGCGCATGGATGTTCTTGACGAAAGCAGCGCCTTAGAATTATTCTAATGTAACCGGGAATGGCCCGATATCGTCAGGTGCACATACGCACTGGCAACGAATTGGTCAATGATTTCGCGGCAATGACACGCGCCGGTGGAGCCTGAATAGTGAAACTTTCTACCAAGGGCCGATATGCAATGGTGGCCTTGACCGACATAGCGTTGCAAGGCGACGCGGCTTTGGTGCCGCTCAGCGAGATTTCTGAGCGCCAGGATATCTCTTTGCCGTATCTGGAACAGCTGTTCGTCAAGTTGCGCCGGGCCGACTTGGTTTCATCGGTGCGGGGGCCGGGCGGCGGATACCGACTGGCTCAACCGGCAACCGAAATCCGCGTGGTCGATGTATTGGCCGCCGTCGATGAAACCGTAGATGCCATGCACAAGGGCGCCGGGGCGTCCGGCGGGCTGTCAGGCAGCCGCGCGCAATCCCTGACCAACCGGTTGTGGGAGGGTCTGAGCGCTCACGTTTACGTGTACCTGCATCAGACGCGGCTGTCTGATGTCGTGCGCAATGACCTTGCACCATGCCCCGCGGTGCCGACCCTCTTCAACGTTGTCGATGAGGCGTGATGCGCACTTACCTTGACCACAACGCGACATCGCCACTTCGACCCGAGTCCCGGGCGGCGATGCTTGCCGCGATGGAGCATGTTGGAAATCCTTCTTCCGTGCATGCCGAAGGGCGGGCGGCCAAGGCTTTGGTTGAACGAGCGCGCCTGCAAGTGGCCGAGGCATTTGGCGCCGATGGCGCCGATATCGTTTTTACGTCCGGCGCCACGGAAGCGGCAGCCTTGGCCTGTGCAAAGCATGACTTCCATGGATCTGCCGTCGAACATGACGCGGTGCGCAGCTGGATATCTGAAACACTTCCTGTCGGTCCTGATGGGCGGGTAGCGGTCGACGATCCCGCGGGCTCAGTCTTGCAGTGGGCCAATTCCGAAACCGGCGTTGTGCAGGATCTGCCAAGTGGACTGGCGGTTACGGACGCAACGCAAGCCTTTGGCAAGTTGCCGATCGCGTTCAATTGGTCCGGCAGCACTTGCGCGTTGATATCGGCCCATAAGCTGGGTGGCCCCAAAGGCATCGGCGCTCTGGTTCTGAAACGCGGCACCGAGATCGCCGCGCAGATCAAGGGCGGTGGTCAGGAAATGGGACGCCGGTCCGGCACGGAAAACGTCGTCGGCATCGCCGGGTTTGGCGCGGCCGCACAGGCGGCGGCGCAGGATCTGGCGAACGGGGTCTGGGACCACGTGGAAAAACTTAGAAACATTCTAGAGTCTTCTATTGAGGTCTCGGCAAAGGAAACTATTTTTGTCGGGAAACAGGCGCACCGTCTGCCGAACACGTCGTGTTTCGCGGTTCCGGGTTGGAAAGGTGAAACACAGGTGATGCAGATGGATCTTGCCGGTTTCGCCATTTCGGCGGGGTCGGCGTGTTCAAGCGGCAAGGTGCGCGCGTCGCATGTGCTGCGGGCCATGGGCTTTGACGACACGGTCGCATCCAGTGCGATACGAGTCAGCCTGGGTCCGCAGACGACAGAGGATGAGATCAACCGGTTCGTTGCGACCTGGTTGGCGAAATACGAAAAACACCGCGCACGGGCTGCGTGATCGAGAGGGAAACAGATGGCTGCTTTGGATAACGTCGAAGTCAAGGAAGGCGTCGATCAGGAGACGGTCGATGCGGTGCGCGAAGTTGGCGGGGCCTATAAGTATGGCTGGGACACCGATATCGAGATGGAGTTCGCGCCCAAAGGCCTGACGCCGGATATCGTCAAGCTTATCTCGGAAAAGAACGAAGAGCCTGAATGGATGACCGAATGGCGCCTTCAGGCTTATGAACGCTGGCTACAGATGAAAGAGCCCGAGTGGGCAATGGTCGACTACCCAGAGATCGATTTCCAGGACCAGTACTATTATGCTCGCCCCAAATCGATGGAGGTGAAGCCAAAGTCGCTGGACGAGGTCGATCCCAAGCTTCTGGCCACCTATGAAAAACTGGGCATTCCGTTAAAGGAGCAGATGATACTGGCCGGGGTTGAAGGCGCGGAAAATGCGCCGGCAGAAGGCCGCAAGGTTGCCGTGGATGCGGTGTTTGATTCGGTGTCTGTTGGCACGACCTTTCAGGCCGAGCTGAAGAAGGCTGGCGTGATCTTCTGTTCGATTTCGGAAGCGATCAAAGAGCACCCCGAGCTGGTGAAAAAGTACCTGGGTTCGGTCGTGCCCGTGTCGGATAATTTCTACGCGACGCTGAACTCGGCCGTCTTTTCCGATGGCTCGTTCGTCTATGTGCCGCCAGGCGTGCGCTGCCCGATGGAGCTGAGCACCTATTTCCGGATCAATGCCGAAAACACCGGACAGTTCGAACGGACGCTGATCATCGCCGACAAGGGGTCATACGTGTCCTACCTGGAAGGGTGCACCGCCCCACAGCGGGACACATCGCAGCTGCATGCTGCAGTGGTCGAAATCGTGATCGAAGAAGACGCCGAGGTGAAGTATTCGACCGTTCAGAATTGGTACCCCGGCGATGAAGAGGGCAAAGGCGGTATTTATAACTTTGTCACCAAGCGCGCCGACTGCCGCGGCGACCGGGCCAAGGTGATGTGGACGCAGGTGGAAACCGGCTCTGCGGTGACATGGAAGTACCCATCCTGCATCCTGCGCGGCGATGACAGCCAGGGCGAATTCTATTCCATCGCCATCACGAACAACTACCAGCAGGCCGACACCGGCACCAAAATGGTGCATCTTGGCAAGAATTCGAAATCACGGATCGTGTCGAAGGGGATCAGTGCCGGCCGGGCACAAAACACCTATCGCGGGCTGGTTTCGATGCACCCCAAGGCGAAAAACTCGCGCAACTACACGCAGTGTGACTCATTGCTGATCGGCGACAAGTGCGGGGCACATACGGTGCCATATATCGAAGTGAAGAACAATTCGTCGCGCGTCGAGCACGAAGCGACCACGTCCAAAGTGGATGACGACCAGATGTTCTATTGCCGCCAGCGCGGCATGGACGAAGAAGAGGCGGTTGCTCTGATCGTGAATGGCTTTGCCAAGGAAGTGCTGCAAGCGTTGCCGATGGAATTCGCAATGGAAGCACAACAGCTTGTGGCCATTTCGCTGGAAGGGTCGGTGGGCTAACCGTGACGAACGAGATCGACCTTCACGCGTCCAATTTCACAAACAAGGCGAGCGACTTCATGTCGGGCGTCCGAGAAGGATGCATGGCTGGTTTCGTTTGTTTCCTTGGTGGGGGTTTGGTTCTGACGAACTTGCCAATCGCGAACAGCCCGTTGCTTTTGGGTTTTTCGTTTTGCGTCTTGACCGCCGCAAGTTGCGGGCTTGGCTACTTGGTGTACCGCATGTTTTTCCGCCGTGATGATCTGAGAAAAGTGTCTGACCTTCAGGCCTATCGCGAGCAGATGGACGCCGAAGCTTTGCGGCAGATTGAAGTGGCAAGACGCCGTGGCGATTTTGACAAATGGATGCGCGCACAATGATTGTCACCACGACACCTTCTGTCGACGGCCGCACCATTGCCCATTACAAGGGCGTGGTTGTCGGAGAGGCGATCCTGGGCGCCAACGTGTTCAGGGACGTATTCGCGGGGATCACCGATATCATCGGTGGACGGTCCGGTGCGTACGAACAGGAATTGGGCCGCGCACGAGAGATTGCCTTGGCCGAGCTGGAGGAACGCGCGGCCGAACTGGGCGCGACAGCAGTGGTCGGTGTCGACCTCGATTACGAAGTGATCAACAATATGTTGATGGTCAGCGCCTCTGGCACGGCGGTTGTGCTGGGCTGATGGATCAGGCGACCTCGCATAGCGGCCCACTGAAGCTGTTCTGGTGGCAGGCCACGCCAAATTTTGGCGATGACCTGTCGCGCGTTGTTGTGGCCCATGTGTCGGGCCGGGATGTGGTCCACGCGCGTCCCCCGCACTGTGACCTGGTGGCCTTGGGTTCACTTTTACACGTGGTGCGCAACAGGTGCACCGCACCGCGGTCTGACGGTTCAGCACCGTGGATTTGGGGCGCGGGCATGCTCAAGCCGATTGCCGGTACTTTTCTGCCTCATGTCCAGATCGCAGCATTGCGCGGTCCGGTGTCTGCGGCTGTGTTGGGATTGAAAATGGCTGTTTTCGGCGATCCCGGTCTGTTGGCCGCCGATGCCATTGGCCCAGTCGACCAGCAAGAGGATCGGGTTGGGTTGGTGCCGCATCACTCGCAGATGGACGACCCCCGCTTCGCCGCGATGGCTGCGATGGAGCCTGCATTGAAACTGATCGATGTGCGCCGTGACGCAGTGACGGTCTGTCAAGAAATTGCGCAGTGCCGGCATGTGATATCAGCCAGTCTGCACGGATTGGTGGTGGCCGATGCGTACGGCATTCCCAACACATGGCTCGACCCCGAGGCGCAGGGGCGCTTCAAGTATCACGATTACGCGGCGTCGCTGGGCCGCCGGCTGGTCACGCCGGTCTCGGTGAATGACGCAGCAGAGGTGGCACGGCAAGTCAAGGACACCGTGCTGCCATACGCGGATGCCATTGCCGAGGCAAAGGCAACCCTGACCGCACATTTTCCGGCGCCCTTGCGCGCCGATTTCGAAACAAACTGGTCCGAATACGGACTGTAGAGACTGATCTAGAGGGCAAAAACATGCTGGAAATCAAAGACCTTCACGTCAAACTTGAAGAAGAAGATAAGCAAATCCTCAAAGGCGTGGATTTGTCGGTTGAGGCCGGCAAGGTCCATGCCATCATGGGGCCCAACGGATCGGGCAAATCGACGCTGTCCTATGTATTGTCCGGGCGCGACGGGTACGAGGTGACCGGCGGGTCTGCTATGTTGGACGCGGATGATCTGTTGGATATGGAACCCGAGGAACGGGCCGCCGCTGGCCTTTTCCTGGCTTTCCAGTATCCTGTGGAGATCCCCGGCGTGGGCAACATGACATTCTTGCGCACAGCCGTGAATGCACAGCGCCAAGCGCGGGGCGAAGACGAAATGTCCGCGACAGATTTCCTCAAGATGGTGCGCGCCAAGGCCAAAGAGCTCGAAATTGACGCCGACATGCTGAAGCGTCCGGTCAATGTGGGCTTTTCCGGCGGTGAAAAGAAACGCAACGAGATCCTGCAAATGGCTGTTCTGGAACCGAAAATGTGCATTCTCGACGAAACAGACTCGGGTCTGGATGTGGATGCGATGAAACTGGTCGCCGAGGGTGTCAACGCGTTGCGCAGTGCGGGCCGCGGCTTTTTGGTGATCACGCACTACCAGCGCCTTCTGGACCATATCAAACCGGACGTGGTGCACATCATGGCCGATGGCCGGATCATCAAGACAGGCGGTCCGGAATTGGCCCTTGAAGTCGAAAACAACGGATACTCGGATATTCTGGCGGAGGTTGCGTAATGGCGCTGCCGGAACTGAAACAATCGACCACCGACGCGCGCCTGTCCGGCCTGACGTTGCCTGACACGGGCTGGAGCGGGCCCGCGCGGCGCGATGCGCTGGCGCGGTTGCGGGCCATGGGATTACCGGATCGCCGCGACGAATATTGGAAATTCACGCGCCCCGACAGTCTGACCGCCCCGGTCGCTGAACCCGCGGCCTTGTTCGACCCTGAAGAAGACCCGATTTTCGGAGATATTGATCGTCTGAAGATCGTGTTTGTCGACGGTGTGTTCGACGCTCAAGCGTCCGATGACTTTGCGATGGATGGCGTCCGGATCGAACGATTGGCCGACGTGGCAACGGCCGACATTCATTGGGCCAAGGACCTTTACGGTGTGTTGGAAGCGCGCGGACAAGACCCCGTTGTGCGCCCATTGGCTGCGTTGAATACGGCCTTTGCGACTGACGGCATTGCCATTCACGTGACCGGCAAACCTTCGAAACCGATCAGCTTTGTGTACGTGCATCAGTCTGAGACGTCGGACGCCATTTTGCACCACGTGGTCCGCGTGGATGCCGGTGCCGAAGTGACGATCCTTGAAAACGGACCTGCGGCGGCGCGGTTCAACAAATGCATGGAAATCGACATTGCCGATACCGGCACACTGCACCACGTGCGCGCGCAAGGCCGGGACCATGAGCGGCGGGCCGCAACGCATATGTTCACCCGCTTGGGGGCAGAATCCGTATACAAATCGTTTACCTTGACCGCAAATGGCGTGCTGACGCGCAACGAACAAGTGATTGAACTGACCGGTGACAATGCAGCGGCCCATGTGGCGGGCGCCTGTGTCGGAGATGGTGATTTTCATCATGATGACACCGTCTTCATCACGCATGATGCCCGCGAATGCGAAAGCCGGCAGGTATTCAAGAAAGTCCTGCGCAATGGGGCAACGGGCGTGTTTCAGGGCAAAATCCTGGTGAAACCAGACGCGCAAAAAACGGATGGGTACCAGATCAGCCAATCGCTGCTGCTGGATGGCGATAGCCAGTTTCTGGCAAAGCCCGAGTTGGAAATCTATGCCGATGACGTCGCCTGCTCGCATGGGTCCACCAGTGGGGCCATTGACGAAGACAGCCTCTTCTATCTGCAGTCCCGCGGTGTGCCGCGGGCCATCGCCACCGATCTGCTGACGCTGGCCTTTCTGGCGGAAGCTGTTGAAGAAATCGAAGACGAAGACCTCGCCGCAGACATTGTCAAACGTCTGGAAGGTTGGCTTGCCCGACGTCGCTGATGCCGGTTACGTCTGACATAACTGCCACGTATCGCGGGCCGCGTAAGGTAATTGCTCGCCTGCTGGCTATGGGTGA
>CAWUIW010000118.1:0-9883 GCA_963922515.1 uncultured Rhodobacterales bacterium
GCGATCGGATCTCGGACATGGACCACGAGACGGATCTTCGCCTCGAGCGGGAGGTGGCGGATGCTCTTTCGGTGATCGATACGCCCGTGTACCACATCTGCGGCAATCACGACCGCGACCACCTTTCGGTTGCCGAAAACGCCGAAATCTTGGGCCAGGACCTTGCAAGCACGGTGATTGACCTTGGCGCGTGGTCCCTCGCGCTCTGGCGGGCGGATGCGAAGATTCACAGGGCCACGAGCCCTGGTTTCTTCCTGCCCGAACCCGACCGCGTGTGGCTGTCACAGACCTGCGGCGCGGCAGAAAAGCCGCTTCTTGTGGCCAGCCACGTGCCAATCTCCGGCCATGCACAGACCGGGAACTACTACTTTGAGCGCAACGCGGAACTTTCGCGATACCCGCAATCCGCCTCGGCCCGCGCGGCGATGGAGACGGCCCACGTACCGGTGGTCGCCATCGCAGGTCATGTGCATTGGAACACGGTGACGTGCGTGGGTGGCATCCACCACCTGACCCAGCAATCGCTCACCGAAAGCTTCACGACCCAAGGCGCGCCCGCAGCGGCATGGGGACTGCTCGACCTTGGCGATACGCTCCATTGGCATGTCTACGGCGCCGATCCGTTCGAGTCCCGCCTCACCCCGCGCGCGGCTCGCTGGACCCCGCCTGTTCCCCCATTTTCACAGCTACAGGCCCCGTTTTCATGAGTGATCCTGTCCTATCGGTCCGCAATCTTGGCATCGCGTTTGGAAGCCATCAGGCCGTCAAGCGCATCAGTTTCGACATCGCGGCAAGCGAAACGCTGGCCCTTGTCGGCGAAAGTGGCTCGGGCAAATCCGCCACCGCACTGGCCATCATGCGCCTGATCGAACGGGAGGGCGGGCGCATCACGGGCGGTTTCATCCGTTTGGGTGGCGAGAATCCCGCGACCCTGACCGAGCTTGACCAGATCGCCATGCAGCGCATCCGCGGAAATCGGGTGTCGATGGTGTTTCAGGAACCGATGACGTCCCTCAATCCCGTGATGCGGATCGGCACACAGCTGACCGAAGTGCTGACCCGGCATTTCGGGATCACCCGTGCGGAGGCCCTTACAGCGGCTGAAGCGGCGTTGGAGCGGGTCCGCATCCCCGAACCCGCGCGCCGACTGCGGCAATACCCGCACGAGTTGTCCGGCGGTTTGCGGCAGCGAGTGATGATCGCCATGGCGCTGGCCTGCGAACCCGACGTACTGATCGCCGACGAACCATCGACCGCGCTTGATGTGACGACGCAGGCCGAGATCCTGGGCCTGATCCGCACACTCCAGGCCGAATTGGGAATGGCGGTTCTGTTCATCACACATGACATGGGTGTCGTTGCAGAGATGGCGGACAATGTCTTGGTGCTGCGTCACGGCGAGATGGTTGAAGAAACGGATGTTGAGAGTCTCTTTTCAACGCCGAAGGCCGATTACTCGCGCGAGCTTATGGCAGCTACGCCGAAACTGGGTGCCGGTGGGCCGGAGCGGCAAAGGTCGACAAAGCCGCTCCTTGAGGTGAACAACCTGGTCACAAGGTTCAATGGCTCGGGCGGCCTTTTCGAAAAGCGCGAGGATGTCACGGTGGTCAAGGGTGTTTCGCTCACGCTCGACCGGGGCGAGACGCTAGGACTAGTGGGCGAGTCCGGCTGCGGGAAGTCGACTCTTGCGCGGTCCATCCTGCGGCTGGTGGAGCCGGCATCGGGCAAGGTGCATCTGGACGGGCAGGATGTTCTCCGGCTGGGCCCTGACGGGCTGCGCAGCTTCAGGCAGGATGCACAGATCGTATTTCAGGACCCCTACGCCAGCCTCAACCCGCGCATGGTCATCCACCATGCCGTCACGGAACCAGCCTTCTTGCATGGCAACGTCACCCAGCCTCAGCGCCGCGACATGGCCGTGCACCTGCTTGAGCGTGTCGGGTTGGAGGCGGACGCGGCCGACCGCTATCCACATCAGTTCTCGGGCGGCCAAAGGCAGAGGATCTGCATCGCGCGGGCGCTTTCAGTCGGACCCCGTATCATCGTCGCGGATGAGGCGGTCGCGGCACTAGACGTCTCAATCGCCAGGCGAGTGACCGATCTCCTACAGGAGATCCAAGAACGGGAGGGGATCGCGCTTCTGTTCATCTCCCATGACATCGCGACTGTTGAACGCATGAGCCACCGGATCGCTGTCATGAAGGACGGGGAGATTGTCGAGATCGGCCCGACCAACCAGGTGATAGGGACGCCCAAAAACCCCTACACCACCAAACTCATTGCGGCTGTGCCCTCTCCGACCCCCCGGCGCAACCGGATGAAAAGGCCCGTCGCAGGGGAACCGGCGCCGCGCCTTGTTGTGTGAAACGGACGATACCACCATGCAGCCACACCCCATGAGCCCCTTTGAAACCTTCGCGGCCCCCGGACGCTTCTGGCGCGGAAATATTCACGGTCATTCGACCAATTCCGATGGCAGTTGGTCGCCAGCGGAGGTCTGCGCGGCGTATCGGCGGGAAGGCTATCACTTTATCGCGCTTACGGATCATTTTCTGGAACGCTACGGATTTCCCGTGACCGACACGTCCGCCTATCGAGGCGATGGCTTCACCACGATCCTCGGCGCAGAAGTGCATGCGCCCCAGACCAGCCGAGGGATGGACTGGCACATCCTTGCGGTTGGATTGCCTGTCGACTTCCCGCCAACAGCCGCCCAAGAAACCGGGCCGGAGCTCTCACAGCGCTGTGTCGATGCCGGGGCCTTCGTCGCGATCGCGCATCCGCCCTGGTACAATCTCACCCTCGAAGACGGCTTGAGCCTGACCAGTGCCCATGCGGTCGAGGTTTATAACCATACATGTGAGGTGCTGGCCGCACGCGGCGATGGGTCCTCGATGTGGGACAGCCTTTTGTCGGCCGGGTGTCCATTGGCCGGTATTGCGGTGGACGACAGCCATTTCACCCACGGTGCACGCGAGGGGTTCGGTGGCTGGGTGATGGTGAAGGCCGAGCAAAACACGCCAGAGACTCTGCTCGATGCCCTGAAGGCGGGACGCTTCTATGCCAGCCAAGGCCCCCGCATCGACGATGTGCGGCTTGAAGAGGCAATGCTGGTCGTCGAGTGTTCGCCGGCAGCTGAGGTTTTTGCCCTGGGGCCAGGCGCCACAGCAAAGTCGGTTTCGGGCCCATCCCTACGGCGCGCAGAGATCCCGTTGGACCCGTTCAAAAACGCCTGGATGCGTGTGCTTGTCCGAGACGCGAACGGCAAATCGGCTTGGACGAACCCACATTGGTTCGGAGCGGAGGTCTAGAACTCGAAGAAAACACGGTCGGCGCGCCAGATAGCCGTCGAGGCCTGAAAAACCTCACCGCGCTTGTCGAGATTACCGCCCACCGGTTCATAGACGGGCTGGCTTCCGGAAATGTCTAAGACCATCGCTTTGTGCGCGGCTAGCAAACGCGCTGCGACTGACGTGAAATCGCGACGGTGGTGCGAAACACCATGTGCCGCGAGTGCTTCGGACACGCGGCCGGTGTCGGCTATGGCCTGCAAGAAAACCGCGCAAAGGGTGCGCAAGGCCCGTTACCTCGTGCTTTCCAGATCCGGATGTTCTTGAATGAAAGCCTCAAAATAGTCGGCGAACGTGCCGACAATCGGGGGCAATTGTTCGTAAGGCGGATAGTAAAGCGTCAGCCAAAGCGGACGCACGCGCCATTCCGGTAGCAAAACGGTCAGCATTTTATCTCTCATATCCTTTGCCGTGATGAAATCCGGCAAGACGCAAATGCCTTCGCCGGCAGCCGCCATCGCACATAGAAAGTCGCCGTTGTTCGAGGTAACACGATTGCCCGCGCGGATTGCACGCAAGCTGCCGTTGCGTGTAAATTCCCACATCTCTCCGCCGCCCGCCGGGTGATAGGACATCAACTGGTCCGCGGGCAATTCACCCGGGTGCTCTGGTCGCGTAATCCGGTCAAAAAGTGACGGTGCTGCCACCGCGTGACGCGGCACCTCGCACAGCTTGCGCCAGATCGTGGATTTGTCTTTCGGTGGTCCTGACACGCGAATGGCCAGATCGCATGTTTCTTCAATCACATCCAGCAACTTATCTGAGAAGTTTATGTCGACGGAAATGTTCGGGTAGGCCATCCGAAATCCTGATATGACCTGCGGCAGCAGCGCAACGCCCAACGAAACCGGAGCCGTTAGGCGCAAATGCCCGCTGTCGGGCCGAAAGGTGCGCCGTACGTCCTGCGTCACCTCATCAAAGCCGTCAAGCAAGGGGCGGTAGCGGGCCAAGACCGACGCCCCGGCACTGGTCAGTGCGACTTGGCGTGTCGTGCGCACCAATACTTGCACACCAAGATCGCTTTCCAATTGCGCGATGATACGGGTCACCGATGCAGCCGCGAGGCCAAGCTCTTTGGCGGCCGCGGAAAAACTCTTCAGATCAGAGACCGCGCGCAAAACGCGCAAGGGCTTCAACTCGATCACGGGCCGGTAGCTATTCCGTTTTTGTCAATAATAAATGATCATTCATGCCTATTAACTTATGTAATTCAAAACGCATCTTTGGCGCAAGACGATGAAACGCCAAGGAGCGGCACGATGATCAAGGACATCAAAGGATTGCACCACGTCACATCCATGGCGGTGGATGCCAACACCAACAACCAGTTCTTCACAGAAACGCTCGGGCTGCGCCGGGTCAAAAAGACAGTCAACTTCGACGCACCCGATGTCTATCACCTGTATTACGGCGACGAAGTCGGAACCCCAGGGTCCGTCATGACCTACTTCCCCTTTGGCGATATGCCTCGCGGGCGGAGTGGTGCCGGCGAGGTTGGCGTGACGGAATTTGCCGTACCCAAGGGCAGCCTGCCTTTCTGGTCAGACCGACTGAGCGCACGTGGCGTTTCCGGTCTTGCCGAAAGCACTGCTTTTGGCGAAGCGCGGCTTGGTTTCGATGGCCCAGACGGTGATGGATTTGCGCTTGTTGAAAGCGAGCCCCACGGGCGGTCCGCCTGGACAACGGGCGATATCTCCGACGAAGCGGGCATATTCGGCTTTCGCGGTGCACGGTTTCGGCTGCGGGACATAGACGCAACGGGCGAGCTTTTAACGTACATGGGCTACCAGAAGGCTGAACGCGACGGTGACGTTACTCGATATCTGATCGAAGGCGGCAACGCGGCGGACACGATAGACCTTGAACATGTGCCGCGAGCCGCGCCAACCGCAAGTCAGGGGGCCGGGTCGGTACACCACATCGCATTTGCCGTCGAAAACCGCGCGGCGCAGCTGCGGGTTCGCGAAGCATTGATGCAAACTGGCTATCAAGTCACGCCGGTGATCGACCGAGACTACTTTTGGGCGATCTATTTCCGGACGCCGGGCGGCGTGCTTTTCGAGATCGCAACGAACGAGCCAGGTTTTGACCGCGATGAAGACACCGCTCATTTGGGCGAGGCTTTGAAGCTGCCCGCACGGTATGAGCCCCATCGTGACAAGATAGAGGCTGTGCTGCCGCCGATTGCCGCCTGATGGAGGATCACATGACAAAAGACCTGTACCACGCGCAGATTTCTGCGCCGCAGCCCGCACACCCACTTGTCTTTGCTTTGCACGGCACGGGCGGCAACGAACACCAACTCTTCGAGTTGGCCAGCCAGATTGTACCCGGAGCGGGCGTCATCTCGCCCCGCGGGGACGTGTCAGAAGGCGGCGCGGCACGCTTTTTCCGCCGCACCGGCGAAGGCGTCTATGACATGGACGACCTTGACCGCGCGACGGACAAGATGATTGCCTTTGTCGAGGCGCATCGTTCGGCCCATCCGGGTCACCCGGTCTATGCCTTTGGGTATTCGAACGGCGCCAACATCCTTGCGTCTGTGTTTCTGAAGCGTCCGGACCTGTTTGACCGTGTCGGTTTGCTGCATCCGCTGGTGACATGGGAACCCGCGCCAAACCCGGCTTTGAAAGACCGGCCGGTTCTGGTCACCGCAGGCCGGCGTGATCCGATCACACCGTTACCAATGAGCGAACGGTTGATTGACTGGTTGCGGTCGGCAGAAGCTGACGTGCACGCAGAAGTGCATGATGGCGGCCATGAGCTCCGCAATACCGAACTTACTGCGCTGACCAGTCTATTCGGCGGTCAGCTCTGACGCTTCACGGATTGCGTTCAACGTTGTCAGAACGGCCGCCTCTTGGCGCGCCCAGGACAGGAATTCCCGGATATGATCCTCTTTTTCCCGCCCTGGGCGGCAGCAGATGAAATAGCTTCGCTCCGACTCCATGACCGGACCAAACGGGCAGACCAGTCGTCCGTCGGCCAGCGCCGCGTAGGTCAACAGCGAGCCACATATCGCGACTCCCACGCCGGCAATCGCCGCATCCACGATCTGCCCACCGGGTGGTTTTTCAAACCGCACCGCTTTGGACAGGTCCACCGCGTCCGGCAGACCGGCACGCTTGGCCCAAAACTCCCAGCTGGTCAGCGCGCCGACATGGGCAAAACTGGTGTCGTGCAAAATCGGCGCCCGGCGCAGGTCATGAACATCGCGGATGTCATGGGTTTCAAGCATCGTCGGGCTGGCCACAACCAACATCAGCTCTTGGTGCAGCAGTTCGGCGTACACGTCACGCGGCGGCGCAAGCGCATAACGAATTTCAATGTCCGCCGCCCCTTCCGAACCGAGGCCAGACGGCTGTTCAGACTCGATATGCACCTGCAACGTGGGATGCGTCTGGGTGAACCGGTGCAACCGCGGCAACAGCCATTTGCTGATCAACGCATTAGTCGAGCGGATCCTCAGTTTGGGCGCGGTTTTAGGTCGAACTTCATCCACGATCTGGCGGATTTGCAGGAAAGCTTCGCTGATCGTGGGCTGCAGATGCTGCCCTTCGGGCGTCAGATGGATCGCGCGTGTCTTGCGCACAAAGAGGGGCACACCCAGGTCTGCTTCCAGCGCTTTTATTTGTTGGCTGACGGCTCCCGGCGTGACGGCCAGTTCCAAGGCTGCCTCCTTGATCGAGCCGCGGCGCGCGGCGGCCTCAAAGGCACGCAAGCTGGACAACGAAGGCAGACGCGTCAGTGGCAAGAGGCACAGGTCCATAGCTTAGTTCACCTAAAGCATAAGCGCAGAACTTCTGCTTTGTCGAGTGCTTGCCCAGCGCCACATCACCTCGCAACCAGAGGATCAAGACTATGATCAAAATCCATGACAAAGCCATGCGTGGGCGCACCCGAACCGGGTGGCTGAACAGCTATCACACGTTTTCATTCGGGGCGTTCTCTGACCCGATGCGCATGGGCTTCAATGCTTTGCGCGTGATCAACGACGACACGCTGATCCCGGCTGGGGGCTTTGCCGCCCACGATCACGCGGATATGGATATCCTCACACTGGTTTTGGACGGCGCGCTGCGGCACGAGGATGACCAGGGTAACGTTGCAGTCATCAGGGCAGGCGAAGTTCAAGCCATGTCAGCTGGCAGCGGCGTGCGCCATTCCGAAGTCAACGCGTCGGATCGTGATGCCGCGTGGTTCCTGCAGATCTGGTTGATCCCCGATGAGGTGGGCGGCGCGCCGAGTTATGCGCAGGCCGATCTGCCCGCAACCGGCGATGTGTTGTTGGGCGGCGCAGATGATGTGGCACTGTTACCACTGCGTTCCCGCACATGCTTGTGGCTGCGCCGGTTCAACGAAGGCGATGTTCTGAACATATCAGCGGACTATGACCAGTTCGTGCACCTGATCGACGGACTGGCCAACGCCGAGGGAGAACGGGTCAGCGCTGGCGACGGTTTGCAGGTGCCAGCCACCGAGTCGGTGTCGCTGACATGGCAAACAGACGGAGCGGCCTTGGTCTTCGAGATGCCGACGACTTCAGATTTTGAGAAATCCCAAACTCAGAACGGGTCGGCGCAACCTGTGCCGGCCTGAAGGAGACCCGCAAAATGTCCTGGAACCCATACATCTTGTCCTTGGCAGCCGGGCTCGGCATCGGCGTGATTTACGGTCTGATCTCGGTGCGCAGCCCGGCTCCGCCAATCATCGCGCTGCTCGGGCTGCTGGGAATGCTGGCCGGTGAGGCGGCAGTCCAGTGGTTGCGCGGCCATACAGATGTGATCAGCCACGCGCTGCATCTCAAGTCCTTCGCAGTCTCGGACGCGAAAACGTCAGCCGAAAAAGCAAAACCCAACCTCCTCTAACCTTCAACCAAACTCTTTAACTTTGGAGACGACTCATGTCGAAACTAGAAATGATCACCCCGGAAAATGCAGCGTTGGTGCTGATAGATTTCCAACCTGCCATGTACCAGGGCATCGAAAGCCACGATCGGCTGTCGGTCATGCATAACGTCCAGATCCTTGCCAAAGGGGCAAAGCTTTTTGGGCTGCCCACCGTCATCTCGACCGTTGCCCAAGACAGCTTTTCTGGTCCGTTCATGCCCGAAGTTACGGATCTTTTCCTCGAGGTCGACGTGGTTGACCGGACATCGATTAACTCTTGGGTCGACGAGAACTTCCGCAAGGCCGTCGAAGCGACAGGCCGCAAAAAGATCGTTCTGGCTGGTCTGTGGACCGAAGCTTGCGTGATGTTCCCAACGCTTGATCTGTTGCGCGAAGGCTACGAGGTCTACATCCCGGCCGACGCATGTGGTGACGTGACACCCGAAGCTCACGAGCGAGCTATGGACCGGCTTGTACAAGCAGGTGCAGTCCCCATGAATGCACTGCAGTTCATTTTCGAGTTGCAACAGGATTGGGCGCGCGGAAACACCTATGACGGCGTCATGGACATCCTGAAAACGCACACGCCCTATGGCATCCAGGTGCGCTTTTCAAAGTGGGCTTTGGGCGAACACGCGTCCGAAGCGGGCATCGCTGCCGAGTAACCCAAACTGGCCCCCTGCCCGGGCCGTCATCCGGCAAGTCGGCTGGCGGTCAGGGCAGAAGCTTTGACCCTCATTCCCTTGTCACAGCATCCGTCTTGGGCGGACGTTGACACGCTTATTGTATCCGAAAGGACCCCGCTATGGCCGTCGCAGACACGATCCTCTTTAACGGCAAGATCACCACCATGGACCCCGATTTGCCAGAGGCGACCGCCGTCGCCATGACTGGGTCAACAATCGTCGCTGTCGGCACCGACAAAGACATCCTTGCGCTGTCGGGACCGGAAACAGAGACTGTCGATCTAGGTGGCCAGCGGGTCATTCCGGGGTTGATCGACAGTCACACCCATATCATCCGGCAGGGAAACAACTTTGCGATGGAGTTGCGGTGGGACCACGTGCCGTCACTGGCAGACGGCTTGCGCATGCTCAAGGCACAGGCCGAGCGCACGCCAGCCGGTCAGTGGATCCGTGTGGTGGGTGGCTGGTCGGTCGATCAGTTTGCCGAAAAACGCCTGCCCACGATTGATGAGATCAACGCCGTCGCACCCGACGTGCCCGTCTATGTGCTGCACCTTTATGACCGGGCTTGGCTTAACAAGGCGGCCTTGCGCGCGCTCGGCATCGATCAGCATTTTTACGAACCGTTCGTCTCTGGCCGGCTGGAGCGAGACGATCACGGAAACCCAACGGGGCTTGCGATGGCCCGGCCAAACGCCCAACCGCTTTACGCTCTTCTGGACATGGCCCCGAAGCTAGATTTCGAGCAGCAGGTGACATCAACCAAGCACTACTTTCGCGCCCTGAACGGCCTTGGCCTGACTTCGGCCCTCGATTGCGCGGGCGGGTTTCTGAACTATCCAGACGACTACGGCGTGATTTCGGAACTGAACAAACGGGGCGAACAGACAGTCCGCATCGGGTACCAACTTTTTGCGCAACGCCATCGTGGTTGGATTGGATAAGAAGGCCGTCGGCG
>CAWUIW010000119.1:0-9835 GCA_963922515.1 uncultured Rhodobacterales bacterium
GGCGGCGAGGGCAACGACGATATCTTCGGCGGCGAAGGCGCTGATGGTCTGTCGGGCGGAACCGGCGATGACGAACTCTTTGGTGGTGCAGGCAGCGACATTGCGGTTGGTGGATCTGGTGACGACACCTTGTCAGGTGACAACACGGTGGTCGGCGATTCCAATGACTTGCTGTTTGGCGGTTTCGACGACGATACGTTCATCGAGGTTGGCGAAGGCGACATTGTCGACGGTGACGAAGACGCCGACGGTTTGGACAATGACACACTGGACCTGACCGGCGCAGCAGAAGCGGTTAACGCTGGTGGCTCGCTGCAAGTCGAGTTCGACCCGATGGACAGCGAAGACGGTATCGTCCGCTTCTTCGACAATATGGGTGTCGAGACCGGCACGATGGAGTTCTTCAATATCGAGAACGTCATCCCGTGCTTTACACCCGGCACTCTGATCGCGACGCCCAAAGGCGAGCGGACAGTCGAAAGCTTGACAGTCGGTGATCGCATCATCACGCGCGACAACGGTATTCAGGAAATTCGCTGGCTTGGTCAGCGGCTTCTGAACCGCGCGGAACTGTTGCAAGCCAAGCACCTGCGGCCGATCATGATCCGCGCAGGCGCCTTGGGCACCGGATTGCCAGAGCGGGATATGGTTGTCAGCCCGAACCACCGCGTTCTGGTGAACAACGACAAGACAGCGCTGTATTTCGAAGAGCGCGAAGTTCTTGTCGCGGCCAAGCACCTGATCGGACAAGAAGGCATCACGCCCGTTGCACTGCCGCAGGTCACCTACATTCACTTCATGTTCAACCAGCACGAAGTGGTCCTGTCGGATGGGGCGTGGACCGAAAGCTTCCAGCCAGGGGACCAAACCCTTGCTGGTATCGGGAACGCGCAGCGAAACGAGATCTTTGAGTTGTTCCCAGAGCTGAAAACGCCCGAAGGCGTCACGACCTATCAGTCGGCGCGCCGGTCGTTGAAGAAGCACGAAGTCCGCGTCTTGATGAACTAAAACCTAACGGTTCGGATGTGAGATGCGCCACGAGGCCCAAGCCTCTGGCGTATCTAGATCCGTGCGCGCGGCTTGACCCGGCAGGCGCACAAGACAGGTTTTTTCCGCATGTTGGCGAATGACCGATTGAGCGCCGCTGTCACCTGACAGGGCCATCACGTCTGAAAACAAGGATCGATCCAACACCACGGGATGGCCCGGCAGTCCATCTTCGGTGACACCTCTCCATACATTAAATGATCCATTAACAGTAGCTTGGGCGACTTTCTTTAAGTCTTGTGCGGTCAAATCGGGTAAGTCGGCCAGCAAGATCATCGCGGCTTGTGCATTCGTTGGCACCGACGCCAGTGCGCGGCGCAAACTGGCATTCATCCCGTCGGTGGCGTCGGGTACCGCCACACGGGTGATGTCGAGGTCCTGCAAACAGGCGTAGCGGGGGTGCGGCGGCGGCGGCAAGGCCACGATCACTGGCGCCACCTCGGCTGCCATCGTGACGGTGCGGCGCAGCAACGGCATCGCGTCCACCTGCTCGAGTAACTTGTCCCGTCCGCCCATCCGGCGTGATTGCCCTGCCGCGAGTACCAAGATGACGAGTTGTTTCATGCCGACCAGCATGCCCAAGGTGACCGGTCCTGTCACCCGCGCAGGCGGGTGCCGTCCGGGTCAAAAAGCGCGGTGGTTATGACGCGAGCCGGTCGCATGTGCCCAAGGATCTCGATTTCGACGTCCAATCCATCTTGGATACGCTCGGTGGGCAGGAAGCCTTGTGCAACAGACAGGTCCGCCGTATGCGAATACCCCCCAGAAGTGCAGAAACCCTGTACCGTGCCATCCAGCCAAATCGGTTCATATGCGTTCACGTCGGTGTCCAATGCGTCGACCTGGAATGCCACCAGGCGCCGCGCCGGTGGTATGGCGCGCTCGGCCTCGGCCGCGGACCGACCAATGAAGTCGACATTCTTCTTGAAGCTGATGAAGCGGTCGAGCCCGGTTTCCGCGGCGGTGTAGTCCGGTGAGAACTCGCGCATCCAAGAGCCAAAAAAACGATCCAAGCGCAGCGACATCATCGCGCGCATGCCAAAGGGTTTCATATCAAACGGCTGACCTGCGGCCCAAAGCGTCTCCCAAAGATGAACCTGTTCCATTGGGTCGCAATAGATTTCGTAGCCTAGATCACCGGTGTAACTGACCCTTTGTACGATGCAGCGGGCCATGCCCACATGCATCTCGGCCACGTCCAGAAACCTCAGGTCGTCCATGGGATGGGCCGTACAAGCTTGTAAGACGGTGCGCGCGTTCGGACCCGCCACCTGAAAGCCGGTGCGCGTGTCCGATATGTTTACAACTTGGGTCTCCGGGCCGGCATTCCGTTGAAACCAACGCATGTGATAGGCTTGACTGCCGTACGAGGCTGTCAGCTGAAAGCTGTCTTCGGCCAGACAGGAAATTGTGAAATCGCCGATCAGTCTGCCTCTTTCCGACAGCATCGGGGTCAGGGACACGCGCCCGGGCTTGGGGACGCGCCCCGCCATGATCCGATCCAGCCAGGCACGTGCGCCGGTACCTGACACCGCATATTTGCCGAAGTTGTGGGTTTCATTGATTCCAACGCTTGTGCGCACGGCCAACACTTCCCGGCGGGTCGCATCCCACGCGTTCGAACGGCGAAAGCTTGGGGTTTCGTAGCGCGGCTCGTCCCCCGAGGCGAAGTAGTTTGGGACCTCTAGCCCGTATTGTGCGCCCCAAACCGCGCCCATCTGGTCAAAAACGGGATACATGGGCGTGCGTCGCGCACCACGCGCGGCCGGCAATTCTTCGTTCGGGTAGGCCACGCTGAACCGCTTTTGATAGTTTTCGATGACCTTCGGCCGTGTGTACTCCCGCGTTGTCCAATTCCCGAAACGGGCGATGTCCATCGCCATGACATCGCGGTCGGGTTCGCCGTCGATCATCCATTGCGCCACGGTCAGCCCGACCCCGCCGCCCTGGCTGAATCCGGCCATCACGCCGCATGCAGACCAATAGTTGCGCAGACCAGGGACCGGTCCGACAAGCGGATTGCCGTCTGGTGCAAAGGTGAAGGGGCCATGGATCACGGATTTGACCCCGGCTGTTGCCAGAACCGGGAACCTTTTGTAGGCAAATTCAATGCTGTGCGTGATCTTGTCAAAGTCATCCGGCAACAATTCGTGCCCGAATTCCCAAGGTGTTCCGTTCACGGCCCAGGGTTTGCAAGGTTGTTCGTAAAATCCAATGCACAAACCGCGCCCTTCTTGGCGAAGATAGCTCTCACCGGCTGGATCCATCACATGCGGATGTTCAACATCACGTTGATAAATCTCGGCAATGTCGTCGGTCACTATGTACTGATGTTCCATCGGGTGCAGCGGGACGTAGTGCCCCGCCATCGCCGCAACCTCTCGTGCCCACAGCCCGCCGGCGTTGACAACATGTTCGGCAAGGATCGTGCCTTTGTCGGTCACGACGTCCCACGACCCGTCGGCGCGTTGGTTGGTTTCGTGTACCATGCAATGGGTTTCGATCGTCGCGCCACCCATCCGGGCCGCCTTGGCATAGGCATGCGTGGTGCCAGACGGGTCCAAGTGCCCGTCCAGCGGGTCATACAAGGCGCCAATGATCCCGTCGGTGTTGGTGATCGGCGCAATCTTGCGAATGTCTTCGGGGCCCACAATTTCGGTTTCAAGGCCCATGAACCGGTGCTTGGCGCGCTCGGCCAGCAGCATGTCGAACCGGTCCTTGTTATCGGCCAGAGTCACACCGCCCACGTGATGCAACCCGCAGGACATGCCTGTAATCTCTTCCAGTTCCTTGTACAGGCGGATCGTGTAGCCCTGCAACGCGGCCATGTTGGTGTCACCGTTCAACGTATGAAAGCCGCCGGCCGCGTGCCAGGTTGACCCGCTGGTCAGCTCCGACCGTTCGACCAGCATCACGTCCGACCAACCCAGCTTGGTCAGGTGGTACAGCACCGAACAGCCGACGACGCCGCCGCCAATGATCAGGGCCTGAGTGGTGGTTTTCATCGGTGTCTCCGTTACCTGTGTTTCGCGCAATTTTGAGCGCGTGGCCCGGCTTCGCTGGTTCAAATGCGACCATCGCCGCCGCAGCTGCCACTCTTGCGATCGATCCGGGCAAGTTGCGTGTTTTTTCGGCGCCCATTCAACCGTTTGCGTCTGTACTTCTGAAAAAATTTCGGTAGGCGCTAGCCACCGCCACATCCTGCAATCGGGGACTTTGCCGATGACACAAACGCCACCTATCCAGCGCCTGTCCGATCTGCCGGATTGGACATATATCTTACGCGACAGCTATGATTTGTACCGGCGTTTATCGGCAGGCGGCAGCATCAAGATCCGCAGCCACCAGAGCGCGGTTCGCGAAGCCATCAGCCGCGTGCTCAAGTCCAACGCCGAGGTCCGCGAAGGCGAATTCGTGGCTAAGCCGGTCAACAAGCATCTGACCCGCGCATTGAACAATGGGCGCATTGAGCGGCACGGTGCCTTTATCCGGTCGATCGAGGCGATTTCGCACACCCTGTCTTGGCAATATGGCTACGAAAAGGTGCCGCGGGGTCTGGAACGCAAATTTGCCTATGCGGAAATGGCCGGCCCGAACGGGCCCGTCATCACGGACGAGATCATTTTGGGGCTGGTGCTGTTTGCCCCGGGTTGCACTTATCCAGCACATGCTCATGACGGCATATATGAAAGCTATGTTTGCTTGTCCGGCGCCGTATCGGAAAACGATCAGGGTGTGTATGCACCCGGTTCCTTGATCTTCAATCCGCCCCAGCAATTGCACCGCATTACGGTGGCGGACCAGAACCCGGCTCTGTTGTTTTATGCGTGGCAGGGCAAACCAGACAAGCTGCAGAACCAGAAAATGGTGTTCAGCCGAAAGTCAGGCTGACCGGCAATTCTTAGCGTGGGCCGCCAGCGACAGAATATGTCGGGGTTTGGCAATTCTGAACCCGGCGAAGCCGTCACGGTTTGGTGGACGGAAATCGCAAAAGAAAGAGCTGACTCATGCGTACCCATGCCCAGGCTGTAGTGATCGGCGGCGGTGTGATCGGTTGTTCGATCCTCTATCACCTCACCAAACTGGGTTGGCGCGACGTGGTTCTGCTGGAACGTGATGAACTGACCTCTGGCTCGACTTGGCATGCTGCGGCCAACATTCACGGGTTGCATGACAGCACGAACATCAGCCGCATTCAGCATTACACGATGAACCTTTACAAAGAGCTGGAACGCGAAACCGGGCAGGGCTGCGGTGTATTTCAGTCCGGCTCGCTGTATCTGGCGCAGACGGCGGATCGCGAGCACCAGCTTCGGCTGCAGGCGGCCAAGGCCAAACTTTACGGCATGAATTTTCACGAAATCAGCCGGGACGAAGCCGAACGTCTGCATCCGCTGGTGAACTTCGACGGCATTCGGTGCATCATGTTCGAACCCGACGGTGGCAACGTGGATCCGTCCGGTGTCACGCAGGCCTATGCCGCTGGCGCGCGTCAAAATGGCGCCGAGATACATCGGTTCACACCGGTCACAGGGACCGAGGCGCAACCGGATGGCAGTTGGATTGTGCGCACCCCCAATGGCGAAATTCACACGGACTGGGTGGTTAATGCGGCCGGGCTATGGGGCCGGGAAGTGGCCAAGCTTGCCGGATTGGACTTGCCGCTGCAACCGACGGAACATCAGTACTTTGTCACCGAAACCATCGCGGAAATCGCGGCTATGGATCGTCGACTGCCGTCCGTCGCGGATCGCGACGGGGAATACTATTTGCGGCAAGAGGGGCAGGGGCTGTTGATCGGCGCGTATGAGCGTAATTATCGGCTATGGGCCGAACGGGGCACGCCGCTTGATTTTGCGCACGACCTGTTTCCCGATGATCTTGAACGCATCGAGGAAAACATGTTGCGCGCCATCGATCGTGTACCGGCCGTTGGCACCGCTGGCATCAAGCGGGTGATCAATGGTCCAATGATCTGGTCGCCCGACAGCAACGTCCTGTTCGGGCCTGTGCCTGAGCTGCAGAATTACTTCTGCTGCAATGGTATCATTCCGGGATTTTCGCAATCCGGTGGGATGGGACGCGCCGCCGCACAGTGGATGGTCGAAGGGGAAACGGAATACGATCTGTTCCCCTGGGACATGGCCCGGTTCGGCACTTGGGCGACGCCCGAATTCACCAAGGCGAAGGTGGGCGATCAGTACGCGCATCGGTTCAGTATTCATTTTCCCAACGAGGAACGCCCAGCCGGGCGCCCCGTGCGAACGCGCCCGGTCTATGCCGCGCAGAAAGAGATGGGCGCCGTATTTGGCCTGAATTATGGGTGGGAGCACCCGCTTTGGTTTGCCAAGGAACCCGGTGTGACGGACACGAACGGGTTCACCCGGCAAAACTGGTGGGCGCCGGTCGGGGACGAATGCCGCATGCTGCGGGACAAGGCCGGGATCATCGATATCTCGAACTTTGCCAAGTACCGTGTGCAGGGGGCGGGTGCCGAAGATTGGTTGAACACTGTCTTTGCCAACCGCATGCCGCGCGAAGTTGGGCGATCCTGCCTGACACCGTTGATCGGCGTGCGCGGTGGCATCGCCGGTGACGCGACGGTCACCTGCACCGAGGACAATACGTTCTGGATCATCAGTTCAGGGATGGCGGAACGCTATCACAAACGGTTTTTCGACGCCGTTCCTTTGGCCGAAGGCACAACATTTGAAAGCATGACAGAGGCGATGTGTGGCTTCAACGTGGCGGGTCCCCAGTCCCGCGCGCTGTTGCAGCGTTTGACCAACGCGTCGCTGGCAACCGAGGATTTCCCGTTCATGCGTTCACAGATGATCGATATTGCCTGTGTCCGGGCCTTGGCGCTGCGGGTGTCGTTCACCGGTGATCTGGGCTGGGAGTTGCACTGCAAGACCGAAGATCAGCCGCGCCTGTACGCCGCCTTGATCGATGCGGGCAAGGACCTTGGAGCCGGCCCAGTGGGTAGCCGGGCCTTGATGTCGTTGCGGATTGAAAAAGGGTATGGATCATGGAGCCGCGAATACAGCCCTGAGTATTGGCCACAAGAGGTGGGGCTGGCCCGTTTGTGCAAAATGGACAAAACCTTTCTGAACAAACAGGCCGTCGCCGAAACGCTGGCACGGCCGGCCCGGGAAACCCTGTCGATCCTTGAGCTTGATGCGTCTGATACGGCGCATTCGAATGCCGATGCGTCCGGCGGCGAGCCGATTTTCAAGGATGGTGTGGGCGTTGGTCGGGTGACGTCGGGCGGCTACGGCTACACGGTCGACAAGTCACTGGCACTTGGATTTCTGAAAGGTGCACAACCCGGCGACCGGGTCGAGGTGATGGTTCTGGGGCAACCGCACGGGGCCACGGTTCTTGCCGAACCACCGTTTGATCCAAAAGGTGAACGGCTGCGCGCGTGAACTTGTTCCTTCATGCTAAACCGCTGATTGAAAAGCCACTCTGCCATCTTTAGCTACACTTTACTTGTGCTGTTGATCGGATAACGTTTGACGTGAAGTGGCAGCAGCAAGGAACAGGTGGCGCGTGCGCGAGCCTAACCAGCCATACGGCAGTCCCGACTGGGATCGTGACGTCAGCGTATCGCTGGTGGTCGGCTCCGCAATTCGCCTGTCGCCTTACGAACTGTGGCGCATTTTCCGCGAACCCAGCGTTATCGCCATGATCTGCTTGTCGGTCGTGTTGATGTCTTTGATGAACCCGGTCCTGTTTCCCGGCATGCCGTCGCCTGTGTCGCGGCTGGTCCACTGGGCCGCTGCAAGCGTGGTTTACGTGGCATTTCTACCTTACTGGTTTGCATATTTTTCAAAGCTTTGGCGGCGTTTCACGGATCGGCCGGTGTCACATTGGATTTCGACCGTCCTTTTCATTTCAGTGGTCGGGCTGGTGGCAACCGGACCCACCTTGGCTGCCAATGCGTTCGTCGAAGCAAACGCAACAGGTCTGTCGCCGCTGGGGCGTTTGATCAATATCGGCGTTACGTTGTGTTTGGAAACGGCTGGTGCGATCTGGTTGCTGCCGCTGCTTCAGTTCAAATACGCGCAAGAGGCACGGGACGCTGTGGAAGCCGAAACTCTTGAAGACCAACGGACAGTTTTGGTCGCAGGCCAAAGATTTTCCCTAAAATCGATACAACGTGCCCGGTCCATGGAACACTTTCTTGTGATCACAATGGATGGTGAGGAACACGTTCTGCGGGCACGTCTACGGGACTTTTTGGCTCAAGTCGGCGACGACGATGGTATTCAACCGCACCGGTCCCATTGGATCGCTACATCGGCGATCAAGGAAATCGGCGAAGCAGCGATCGTCACCAAGTCCGGGGACAACATCCCGATTGCACGGGGTAGGGCGGCCGAAGTGGCAGCTTGGCAAAGCACAAACATTGCCCGGACCCAGCGCTCGGTTGACCCTTCCGAACGGTCTTTTACAGAGGCCTGATCTTCAGCTCTGTGACCCGATTGCCTTCGCGTGCCGTCACCTCGAACCTAAATCCATGGAACGAAAACACCTGACCCACGGTCGGGATCATTTGCGCTTCGTGAATGACAAGCCCAGCTACCGTGTTTGCCTCGTCATCGGGCAAGGACCAATCCTTGGCCCGGTTCAGGTCACGGATAGTGGTGGCTCCTTCGACGACATATTGCCCGTCAATGGATTGAACGAAGGCCTGGTCTTCCTCCGTGTCGAACTCGTCCGTGATTTCGCCAACGATCTCTTCAAGAATGTCTTCCAGCGTGATGAGCCCCTGCAAAGAGCCGTATTCATCCACGACCAGGGCAAAGTGCGTGCGCAGGCGCAAAAACTCGCGCATCTGATCATCCAGGTTTGTCGTTTCCGGCACGAAATAGGGTGGCATCGCCACTTCGGTGATCTGAAAGGTTTTCAGCGCCGTTGCATCGCCATCAGGGCCGCCGATGGTGGCGTACATGGCGCGCAGCAAATCCTTGGCATGCACAACGCCGATGATGTTTTCCTGTTCGTCCTGAAACACGGGCAACCGGGTATGGGGACTGTCAAGACACTGCTTCAAAATCGCTTCCGGCTCGCTGGCGGCATCGATCATTTCGATGCCAGAGCGGTGCAACATGATTTCTTCGACAAAGCGATCGGCCAAGTCCAGCGCGCCAAGGATCCGGTCACGGTCTTCTTTTTCTACCACGCCTTCGGAATGGCCCAGTTGCAGCGCGCCGGCAATCTCTTCGCGGACGGCCATGATGTGGCTGTCAGGATCGATCCGCACACCGAACACCCGCAAAACACCCCGCACCAGCAACCGGACCGCGGACACGATGGGCGCAAAGACGGTCACGACCAGCGAAATCGGATAAGCCACGAAAGAGGCGGCTTTTTCCGAGTTTGTGATCGCGTATGTTTTGGGCAGGACCTCGGCAAAAATAAGCACGAGAAGGGTCATGACCAAGGTCGCCAAAGCGACGCCACTTTCCCCGAAAGCGCGGGTGAACAGGGCGGTGGCCAGCGACGTGGCCAGAATGTTCACCATGTTGTTGCCCAGAAGCACTGAACCGATCAGTCGCTCGTTGTCTTCGGTGATGTTGAGGGCCCGTTCCGCCCCTTTTGACCCTTTGTCAGCCTGAGCGCGCAATTTCCCGCGTGATGCAGCGGTCAGCGCGGTTTCAGATCCCGAGAAAAAGGCAGACAGAACGAGGAGAAGAAGGATCGGAAGTGTCGTGATCCAGAATGCGCTATCAAGCGCGGAGGTGGCGTTTTCCATTTACCGTGTCATGCGTGAGGCTACTGC
>CAWUIW010000120.1:0-9823 GCA_963922515.1 uncultured Rhodobacterales bacterium
TGGAACAAATCGCCGACACCTTCTCGGAACACGTACGCCGGTAAACCGTTCAGCCGATCACGGCTGCATCGCACAAGGGTCGCCCAAATTAACGGCACAACATGTAGCGCGCGCTGCGCCGGCTAGTCCCGCGTGTAGGCCAAGGCAAAGAATCGCAGTGTTTTTGTCGGATTTCGATCTCTGGACATTGCACTTCACTCCGAGATGGCTATGTGGCAGGAAGCCGATACGCTTCTGTCTGCTGGGCGTAACTGTTTGAACATGAGGAAAAGCTGGCTTTGGAAGACTATTCTCTGATCGTCATTGCTCTTCTTCCTTTCTTGGGCGCCTTGTTCCCGGGCATCATGATCCGGGCGGGGCGCAATGCCTGTGCCTTCGCAACCGCGGCGCCCACGGCTTTGGCGTTGGTGATGCTCTTGGCGCTCGCGCCCAGCGTGATGGGCGGCGCCGTCATCACGGCCGAGCTCAACTGGTTGCCCCAGCTGGGTCTGTCCGCCTCGTTTTTCTTGGATGGGCTTGGCTTGCTTTTTGCCGGGATGATCCTGGGTGTTGGCCTGCTGATCACTCTTTACGCACGCTTCTACATTTCCAGCGACGACCCAATGGGGCAGTTTTACACCTATCTGCTCTTGTTTCAGGGCGCAATGCTGGGCATCGTTCTGTCTGACAACATATTGCTTTTGCTGATATTCTGGGAATTGACGAGTCTGTCATCCTTCTTGTTGATCGGGTATTGGAAGCATCTGCCCGAAGGTCGCCAAGGTGCGCGTATGGCGCTGACGGTGACAGGCGCAGGCGGCCTGGCAATGATCGGTGGCATGCTGATACTTGGCCAGATCGTGGGCAGCTACAATCTAACTGACATCTTGGCTGCAGGTGACCTGATCCGGGCATCAGACTGGTACCTGCCAGCGTTGATCCTGATCCTGCTTGGGGCCTTTACCAAGTCGGCACAGTTCCCGTTCCATTTCTGGCTGCCCCCCGCCATGGCTGCGCCCACGCCTGTTTCCGCTTACCTGCACTCCGCCACGATGGTCAAAGCCGGTGTGTTCCTTATGGCCCGCATGTGGCCGGTGTTGTCCGGCACCGAGATCTGGTTCTACCTCGTTTCCACGATTGGCCTGATCACGATGGTGCTGGGCGCGCTCATTGCCCTGTTCAAGGATGATCTAAAGGCGCTCTTGGCATTTTCGACGGTGAGCCATCTTGGGTTCCTGACCATGTTGCTGGGCTTCGGCAGCCCGATGGCGGCAGTTGTCGCCATGTTCCACATCATCAACCACCTGACCTTCAAAGCCGCGCTCTTTATGACCGCGGGGATCATCGATCATGAAGCGCACACGCGCGACATCAAGCGACTGGGTGGCTTGCGCGTTCTGATGCCGGTGACATTCATCATTGGCGCGATCGCCGCGTTGTCGATGGCGGGTGTTGCGCCACTTAACGGGTTCATCTCCAAGGAAATGATGCTCGAAGAAACCCTTCATACAGATTGGGCCGGAAGCCCTTATGTTCTGCCGGTTCTGGCTACAGTCGGCGCCCTGTTGTCCGTGGCATATTCCTTGCGTTTCATTGTCCATGTATTTTTCGGCCCTGTGCGGGACGACTATCCACATAAACCGCATGACCCGCCATTTGGCATGTGGGCCGCGCCCGCTTTGCTGGTTTTGGGTGTTGTGGGGATTGGTCTTTTCCCCGGACTGGTCGAACCGCTCGTCAGGGTTGCAGCCGATGCCGTGACCCAAGGTGACACGCCAAAGTTCTACCTGAAGCTCTGGCACGGCTTTAACATGGCGCTCTACATGTCTGTTTCCGCGTTGATCTTGGGTGGTTTTTTACTGCTGTCACATGGCCGTCTGGACAAGATCTGGTCTGCGTTGCCGCGCCCGGAGGCCAAGGACATCTTCGATGCGGTTGTGGATTGGGTTGTCCGCCTGTCGCGGCGAGTGGCAGAGGTCACGCATGACGGCGCATTGACCCGCTACATCGCGATTTTCGTGGCTTCGACGGTTGCATTGGGCTTCATCGCGTGGCGCGGAGCAAGCATGCCGCCCCCGACACGAGAGCTATTGCCTGTGCCCCCGGTTGCCTTGGTCGGTTGGGTGCTGTTGCTGGTGGCCACGGCCTCGGTCGTGTTGATGCACCGCAATCGCTTTCGCGCTTTGATCGTGATCAGCGTGATCGGGCTGATGATATCGCTTGGGTTTGTCTACCTTTCGGCGCCCGATCTTGCGCTGACGCAAATCTCCGTCGAAACCGTGACGATCATGTTCCTGCTTCTGGCGCTGCACTACATGCCAAAATCGTCGCCGGTAGAAAGCAGCTTGCCGCGGCGTTTGCGGGACGGCGCCATTGCCGTTTCTGCAGGCCTTGGCGTTGGTGCACTGGCCTTTGCATTCATGCTGCGTGATACGGCCACGATTTCCGACTATCATCTGGCCAATTCGTACGAAGGCGGCGGGGGCACGAACGTGGTCAACGTGATCCTCGTCGATTTCCGTGGCTACGACACGTATGGCGAAATTATCGTGCTTGGCATTGCGGGTCTGACGATCTTTGCCTTGATGGAGGCGTTGCTGAACGGTCCAGCCTCACGCCGGTTGCGCAATTGGACGTTTGCCGAGAAACGATCCTGGGACCGCCATCCGCTGATGATGGTGGTGGCCACGCGGGTGATGATGCCAATCACCTTTGTGGTCGGGATCTATATGTTCTTGCGCGGCCATAACCTGCCTGGCGGCGGGTTCGTTGCCGGATTGATCATATCGATTGCATTGCTCATGCAGTACATGGCGTCGGGCTTTGCGTGGACCCAACGACGCCAACGGGTGGAGTATCATGCCATGATCGGTTGGGGCGCCATCATTGCCGGCCTGACAGGGGCCGGTGCGTGGATTGCTGGCAAACCCTTCCTAACCAGCGCGTTCGATTACGTGCATTTGCCGCCGATCGAAGAGTTCGAACTGGCCACTGCTTTGCTGTTTGATCTTGGTGTCTTTCTGACAGTGTTGGGGTCAGTGATGCTGATGCTCTACAGCCTGTCGCGGATCGCGCGATATGCCGGGGCCACGGTGAACACGGAACCTATGGATTACGACCCGTCGGAACCGGCGCGGTTCATGAACAAGGACGGCTAGAATGGAGTTTGTCGTTGCCAGTTCTGTCGGTGCATTGACCGCTGCGGGGGTTTACCTGATCCTGCGATTGCGGGCTTTTGCATCGATCCTTGGGCTTGCGCTTTTGTCCTATGCAGTGAACATTTTTCTCTTTTCATCGGGCCGCCTTGCGATTGATGTGCCTCCGATCCTGTCGAAATACGGCGAAGCCACATATACCGATCCCTTGCCGCAGGCGCTGGTTCTGACGGCTATCGTGATTTCATTCGGAATGACCGCTGTTTTGGTCATGGTGGCGCTCGGTGCCTATCTGGAATCGAACAACGATAACATCGATCGAGACGAAGACCGGGTCCAGGACGAGGCCGACGCGGAAGGTCCGACCACATGAACCACTGGATCATTGCCCCCGTTATTCTGCCGGCCTTGGTTGCGCCCGTCATCGGGTTCGTGATGCGCCACGACATTCAGCTGGCGCGCGTCACGTCGATCGCCTCAAGCGTTGCCCTGTTGGCCATTGCCATTGGCCTGACTGCCCTTGCGTCCGACGGACAGACGCATGTCTACTATCTTGGCGATTGGCCCGCGCCGTTTGGCATCGTGTTGGTCTTGGACCGGCTATCTGCACTGATGGTGCTGCTGACGGCGGCCTTGGCCCTGATCGTCTTGATCCACGCCATTGCGACTGAGTGGGACGACCGGGGTCGCCACTTTCATGCCTTGTTCCAGTTTCAGTTGATGGGTATTACCGGTGCCTTCCTGACGGGTGACGTGTTCAACCTGTTCGTTTTCTTTGAAATCCTGCTGATCGCGTCGTACGGACTGATGATTCACTCCGGAGGACGAGACCGGATGCGGGCCGGGTTGCAATATGTGGTCATCAACTTGGTGGGATCGACCTTGTTCCTGTTTGCGCTTGGTGTTCTCTATGCCTCGACCGGAACGCTGAACATTGCCGATCTCGCGCTGCGCCTGCAGGAAATGCCGGCGGAGGATGCCGCCTTGGTGCGCGTGGCTGCGATCCTGCTGATGATCGTCTTCGCCGTAAAGGCCGCCATCTTCCCGGTGCAGTTCTGGCTGCCCGGGACCTATGCCAACGCCCCTGCCCCGGTGGCGGCGCTTTTCGCCATCATGACCAAGGTGGGCGCCTATGCCATCCTGCGCATTCATACGCTGGTCTTCGGCCCAGGCGCCGAGGCGACCGAAGGTTTGGCTGGAACATGGCTGTTCCCGGCTGCCGTTGTCACCATTGCTATCGGCGCCATTGGCGTCATCGGCACACGCCGCTTGATGTCCCTTGTGGCATTTTCGGTCGTGGGCTCAATGGGCACGCTGATGATTGCAATTTCCGCGTTTTCCCCCGCGGCGACAACCGCGGCACTGTATTATTTGGTGCACTCGACATTCTCGGCGGCGGCGCTCTTTTTACTTGCGGATCTTGTCGTATCGCGGCGGAACGCGGACTGGCTCAGTTTGCGCCCCGCAACGGAACAGAACGGGCTGTTTGCGGCCTTGTTCTTTGCCAGTGCCATTGCCATGGCCGGAATGCCACCGCTTAGCGGTTTTCTTGGTAAGCTTCTGGTACTGGACGCCCTGAGAGACCCCGGCATCATCGGGTGGGCATGGACAGCGGTTCTGGCTGGTTCCTTGCTGACTATTGTTGGGTTTGCGCGGGCGGGCAGCATCCTCTTTTGGAAATCAACCTCGGATGAAGGCGCGGCACTGGCCGGCGCACCGAGCGAAAGCGTTGCGATCGGTCGCCCTGCCAGCGTGGCCGAGGTTGCGCCCGTGATGATCACGATTGGCTTGCTGGCTGCAATGGCCGTCTTTGCCGGCCCGTTGGCAAACTACCTGGAAGATACGACAGCGCAGCTGTTTGACCGGGGCGGCTATGTGTCTTCGGTTCTGAGACTGGAAACGGAGGGCTGACATGATCCGACGGCTTGTGCCCCACCCCTATCTGAGCGGCCTTTTGGTTCTTGTCTGGTTCGGACTTGTGAACAAGGTCACGCTGGGCAACCTGATCTTGGGCAGCGCATTCGGTTTGGTCGTGCCGATGATCACGGCGGCCTACTGGCCGAACCGCCCTGCGATCAGCCGCCCCTTCATGGCCGTGGAGTATGTGCTGGTAGTTTTGTGGGACATCATCGTAGCGAATGTTCAGGTCGCCATCATCATCATCTTTCGCAAGAATTCGGACCTGCGCTCGCGCTGGGTCACGGTGCCGCTAGACCTAAAAACGCCGGAAGCAATCACCGTCTTGGCGGGCACTATCACCATGACGCCGGGAACGGTCTCGGCCACGTTGTCGGCGGATGCCAGTTGCATCTTGGTCCACTGCTTGCACACCGATGACCCGGACGGCGACCGCGACGCGATCAAGCACCGCTACGAACGACGGCTGAAGGAGGTGTTGGAATGATGACCGCGGCCCTGATTTTTGGATTTGCCAGTTTTGGTCTCGGCCTTTTGGTCTGTCTGTGGCGACTGGCCGTCGGACCGGACTCGGCCGATCGGATCCTGGCCCTGGACACCATGGTGATCAACGTGATCGCCATTCTGGTACTGTACGGGATCCTGCAAGGCACCGGCATTTACTTCGAAGTTTCGATGCTTGTCGCTATGGTCGGCTTCGTTTCGACCGTGGCGTATTGCCGATTTGTCCTGCGCGGCGACATCGTGGAGTAGCAAAGATGGACGTGGTTTTCGAAGTTTTGATCGCTGCTTTGATCGTGATCGGGGGGATTTTTGGTCTGACCGGCTCCATCGCGCTTGTGAAACTGAAAGACACGATGCAGCGTTTACACGGGCCAACCAAGGCGACCACATTGGGTGTCGGCAGCATCTTGATTGCGTCCATGATTTATTTTTCACTCAAGACCGGTAGCCTGTCTTTCCACGAATTGCTGATCACGCTGTTCCTGTTCCTTACCGCACCCATCACCGCGAACTTCATTGCCAAGGCATACATGGTGAAGAACATCGAGGCTGACGATGTTCCCGAAGCTGCAGGCGATCACGGATGGGCCCCATACGACGCTCCGCCAGGCGCGGCGAAGGACAGCTGACGCACGCAGAATGATCTAGTCCAGCATCAAGACAGCGTCGCTCAATCGGCGGGCCGCATCTTGCAGACTGTCGAGCCGACCGACCGCATCGGCGATGGCCACACGTTGCGTTGGACCATGAAAAGCCAACGCAGCGAGGAAACGGCCATCTGCGTCTTTGATAGGCACCGCGATGGCCACCATGCCGTCCATGAATTCTTCTTCATCCAGCGAATACCCGCGTTCCGCAATCTCTGACAATTCGTGCAAAAGCGCCTTTGCGTCTGTATGCGTGGCCATTGTCAGCGCATCAAGCGACAGGGCGGACACGAAGGTTTTGCGTTGCCGCTCGCTGAGGCTCGCCATGAAACACTTGCCGCTCGCCGTGCAGTGAAATGGGACGTGGCTGCCGATCGGAAGCTGGATGCGAAACGCCCAATCGGTTTCGACCCGGTCGACGTAGCTCATCCCGTCATCCGCGGGCACAACGAAATTGACCGTTTCGCCCACCTGTTGTGCGACTTCGCGCAAAATCTGTCTTCGCGCGATATGAGCGCGGGAATTGTACAAAAGCCCGGCCCCCAACGCCCGCAACCGGCGCGCCGGAGCATACTTCTTGGATGTCCCTTGCCGCACAAGGTATCCCGACCGCTCCAAAGTCGTGCACAAACGGTGCACGGTTTGCTTCGGCAATCCAAGTTGCGCGTTGATTTCCGTCGCCGTCATCGCCCGGTCGCTGGTTCCAATAATCTCAAGGATCATCAGCGTCCGCAGATTGGTCGGAATTCGGTCGCCATCCCCCATCGTCAATTTCTAGCCTTGCGTCCCACGAGAATCATTGTAGCGTACACGATAACCAAAAATCGAGAAAAAAAGTCTCATTTTTTGAACTTGGGAGGAGTGGCGATCGACTTTGATTTCATCATTGTCGGAGCTGGGTCAGCTGGTTGCGCCCTAGCCGCACGTCTGTCGGAAGACGGACGGTATTCTGTGGCCTTGCTGGAAGCAGGGCCGCCGGACCGTAATCCATGGATACATGTGCCGGTTGGATATTTCCGAACCATGGGCAATCCAAAAACAGATTGGCGGTACACGACGGAACCCGATCCGGGCATTGCCAGCCGGGCCATATCTTGGCCACGCGGTCGCGTACTGGGCGGATCCAGCTCGATCAACGGTTTGCTTTATGTCCGTGGACAATCGCAGGATTTTGACGGCTGGGCGCAAATGGGTTGCACCGGCTGGTCTTGGGATGACGTTCTGCCATGCTTCAAACGGTCAGAGACGTGGACAGGCCCAAATGGCAGTGCGCTACGGGGCAAAGACGGCCCGCTGTCGGTTCAGACATCGCGGTTGCGGCGCCAGATCGTGGACCATTGGGTCGATGCGGCTGTGGCCGCGGGCTACAAAAGAACCGAAGACTACAATGACGCCGATCAGGAAGGCGTGGGTTACTTTCAGCTGACAATGGTTGGCGGACGGCGCTGTTCGTCGGCTGTCGCCTATTTGCGCCCGGCCCGTGGACGCAAGAACCTGACCGTGCTGACCAACGCGCAGACCGAAAAGGTCCTGATCGAAGACAACAAGGCCGTCGGCGTACGGGCATCGATCAACGGACACATGAAAGAGCTGCGCGCCCGGCGCGAGGTGATCCTATCCGCCGGCGCGATTGGATCGCCACAGATCCTGATGTTGTCCGGCATCGGCGATCCCGAGGAGTTGGCGCCGCATGGGATCACAGTGCTCCGCGATCTGCCCGGCGTTGGCAAGAACCTGCAGGACCACCTGCAGGCTCGCCCGGTTTTCAAAACCAATCTCAGCACCATAAACGTCGAAACCGATAACATCCTGAAGCAGGCTGCGATCGCCTTGCAATACGCGGTGACGCAAAAGGGCCCGATGACCATGGCGGCCAGCCTTGGCACCGCGTTTCTGAAGACCGAACCGCATCTGGAAACACCGGATATTCAGTTTCATATTCAGCCCTTCAGCGCTGACAGCCCCGGCGAAGGCGCCCACAAGTTTTCGGCCTTCACCGCGTCGGTTTTGCAGCTGCGCCCCGAAAGCGCGGGCCACTTGGAACTGAAGTCGGCGGACATGCATGACCATCCGTTGATCCACCCGAACTACCTGGCAACGGACACGGACTGCAAAACACTGGTCAAGGGCATTCAGGTCGCCCGCAAGATTGCCCAGTATGAACCCCTGAAATCACATATCTCCGAAGAACATGCGCCGGGTAAGGGCGTGGCCGACGATAACGAAGACGCCATACTTGACTGGGCGCGCAGAACATCGGTGACGATCTATCACCCGACTGGAACCTGCAAGATGGGCATCGACAACATGGCAGTGGTTGATCCAAGGCTGCGGGTCCGCGGTATTGACGGCCTGCGCGTGGCAGATGCGTCGATCATGCCGAAAATCGTTAGCGGAAATACCAACGCTCCGGCCATTATGATCGGAGAGAGGGCGAGTGACCTGATTCTGGAGGACGCGCGCGCATAGACATTCAACCAGGCGGTGATCCCAAACTACAGGATCCTGCCTGACAAGCTGGCACCGGGGCACGCCCTACTACCCCAGGTGACACTGACACAACAGAGGGCAACCATAATGGGAGGAACTATGTTTAACCTAAAAACTCTAGCAACGGGTGCCGTCGCGCTTTCGCTGATGGCTTCCAGCGCATTGGCTGAAAAGGTCCTGCGCATCCAGTCGGTGCTGCCCAACACCGCCGACGAAGTGTTCATGCTGAACGAATTCGGCAAGGACGTTGCCGCTTTGACAGGTGGCTCGCTCACCGTTGAAGTTCTGCCTGCAGGTGCTGTGGTTGGTCCACGCGACATCATGGACGCTGTGGACGCCGGCCTGGTCGAAGGCGGTTTTGCCTGGACCCACTACTGGGGCGGTAAGCACGTCGCAGCCAACCTCTTCGGTGCTCCTGTTGCGGGCGCGGGCGTTGGACTTGACAACATCGCGTTCCTAAGCTGGTTCCAGTACGGCGGCGGCAAAGAGCTGTATGATCGTCTGTGGGATGAGATGGGCGTGAACGTCAAAGGCTTCATGCTGCAGCCTGTTGGCCCAGAAGCTTTGGGCTGGTTCCCAGAGCCGATCACTTCGATGGATGACTTCCGCCAGATGCGGTTCCGCGCCCCTCCGGGCATGGTGGGTGCAGCTTATGCTGACATCGGTGTGCCTGCTGTTGCCATGGGCGGCGGCGACATCCTGCCTGCTCTGGAAAAAGGCACCATCGACGCAGCAGAATGGTGCTGCCCGAAGCCTGACTCGGTGTTCGGCTTCCAGAAGGTCCTGAAGCACTACTACCTGCAAGGCCTGCACCAGGTGACCGTGAACGCGGACATGTATGTGAACCGCGACTTCTACGACAGCCTGAGCGAGCAAGAGCAAATGGCGCTGGAAGTTGCAGCCAATGCGTCGCTGTCCAAGTCGCTGTCCTATCGGATCTATGAAAACGGCAAAGCTCTGAAGGACCTGACCGAAAACCACGGTGTGATCCTGGAAGACACGCCTGCTGATTACTTCACCGAGTATTCGGCAGCCGCCGCAAAAGCGCTTCAGGCTGCAGCGGACGAGAACGAGTGCTTCGCAGAAGTGTGGGCGTCGCAGCGCGCCTTCGCCGAAATCGCGGTGCCGTTC
>CAWUIW010000121.1:0-9812 GCA_963922515.1 uncultured Rhodobacterales bacterium
AACGGCGGCGCCGTGCTGCGTGCCATCGGCGTTTGGAATGACATCGCATCACGCGGCATTGCGGCGCGCGCTGTCGTTTTGAAGGACTATCAGCGATCCGGCGATGTGTTGCGCTTGGATTTGGCGCAGCTGTCCAAACCCGATGACTATGTGCTGCTTCATCGGGCGGATTTGATCGAAACACTTCTGTCTCACGCGCAGGACATTGGTGTCGACATTCGGTTGAACCAGCGCGTGGTGTCGAGGTTGGATGGCCCCGGCGTGGTGACCGAAGCAGGGGCGCATCTGACGGCAGATGCGGTTGTCGCGGCTGACGGTGTCCGCTCGGTGTTGCGGGCCGGGATCGTTGGGCCGGCGGCTCCTTTTTTTACCGGACAGGTTGCTTGGCGGGCAATCGTTCCCAATGTCACCGACCAGGCGGACCACGCCTTGGTTCATATGGGTCCGGGTCGCCATTTGGTCAGTTACCCGCTGCGCGATCGCACATGTCTGAATCTTGTGGCGGTGCAGGAACGGTCTGCCTGGCAAGAAGAAGGCTGGGATCACGTCGATGATCCTGAAAACCTGCAGGCGGCCTTCGCCGATTTTTCGGAAGACAGCCGGGCGATGCTGAATGCCGTGACGGATTTGCGGGTCTGGGGGCTGTTTCGGCACCCTGTGGCCAAGGCATGGCACCGCAACGGTGTTGTTTTATTGGGCGACGCGGCGCACCCGACACTGCCATTCCTTGCGCAAGGCGCAAATCTGGCGATCGAAGACGCGTGGGTGCTGGCCGCGGCGCTGGACAAAGTGGCGGATCCTGCAAAGGCTTTTGATGCGTACCAAGCCGCCCGGCGAAGTCGCGTGCAGCGCGTGGTATCAGCGGCCAATCGAAACGCGCGGGCCTATCATCTGCGATTTGGACCTGTGCGTTCCCTTGCGCATTTGGGTCTGGCGGTTGCGGGTAAGCTTGCCCCAAAGGCCATGTTGCTGCCGTTCAGATCCATTTATGATCACGACGTCACGAAATGATTGGGGTCAGTTGTCCAGCTTGATCCAGACCGGGACGTGGTCCGAAGGTTTTTCGCCGCCGCGTACCTCTGCATCAATCTGACAGTCCTGAAGCAAATCTGCGCATTGCGGGCTAAGCAGGAAATGGTCGATCCTGATGCCATCGTTCCTGTCCCAAGCGCCTGCCTGATAATCCCAAAAACTGTAGTGGCCCGGCCCATGCGTTGTGGCGCGAAACGCCTCCGTAAAGCCCAGATTGACGATCTTGCGAAAGGCAGAGCGGGCTTCCGGACGAAACAGGGCATCAGTTGTCCACGCCTCTGGGCGGGCGGCGTCTTCTGCTTGTGGAATGATGTTGTAATCGCCAGCCATCAAGAACGGCTCTTCTGCAGCAAGCAAATCCTTGGCGTGCGCAAACAGGCGATCCATCCATGCGAGTTTGTAGTCGAATTTGGGACCGGGCGCGGGATTGCCGTTTGGCAGGTACAATCCGCAGACACGGATGGCCTGTTTCCCGACCACTGTGGCCTCGATCCAGCGCGCTTGCGCGTCATCGTTGTCACCAGGCAGGCCACGGGTGACGTCCTCTAGCGGCAGCTTTGACAGGATGGCGACCCCGTTGAACGACTTTTGTCCATGCGTTTCGACGATGTAGCCCTTGTCTTCGAACAACTCTCGCGGAAAGGCCTCGTCGATGGACTTGATCTCCTGCAGCAAAACGACATCGGGATCGGCGGATTCAAGCCAATCCGGCAGCGCCTGAGCCCGTGCTTTGATGCCGTTTATGTTAAACGTGGCGATTTTCATGCGGGCCTTTTCCTTCGGCTGGGTCAATTTTCTATCGCCGAACCGGCGTCGAAGGGCAAGCACCGCGCTTAAAATGTCCATCTGACTGGCGTCAGCTTGAACACTGATTCGCGACTCGCAGTGGAGAATAAGTACGATATGGTCCAAATCTGACGCTTGTGGATAAGAAAATTTCGCGAAATAGCGTCAGTTTGAACGGAACTTGGAAACAAATATTTGAAGTCCAGACCTTATGTGGATAAGTCTCTGGAAACACACGTTTTAGTAGAAAATCTTCTTTGTGGCTATCGCAATGGGTGCAAGCGTGGAAGGGCAGTTAACCTTCACACTTGGGACAAATAGCCATGAAAACTGAACTGAAACGTTACGAAGAATTCGCCCCTCTTGCCAATGACACGCGTGACGCAAGCCTCTTCGACGGGGACGCGACATCGATGTTTTCGTCGGGCTCTGCACCGGTTAGCGCCCATGACGCATTGGCCGGCGATGCCACCTTCCTGTTCTCTTCGGGCTCGGCCCCTGTCGCGGCGACGACAGTGATGGATGGCGACGGCACGCATATGTTCTCTTCCGGCTCGGCACCGTCCGTTTCGACCGCAGCACTGACCGGCGACCTGGTGCACATGTTCTCTTCCGGCTCGGCGCCCGTCGCGACCGAAGCGCAAAATGGCGATGCGGTTGAGATGTTCTCCTCCGGCTCGGCGCCCGCCGCGACCGAGGCGCAAAATGGCGATGCGGTTGAGATGTTCTCCTCCGGCTCGGCGCCCGCCGCGACCGAGGCGCAAAATGGCGATGCGGTTGAGATGTTCTCTTCCGGTTCAGCGCCTGTTGCGACCGAAGCGCAAAATGGTGATGCGGTTGAGATGTTCTCGTCAGGGTCTGCTCCAGTTGCTCGTGCCGAAGCCGCAGCAGGTGACCGGACCGAGATGTTCTCCTCCGGCAGCTGATGCGTCCGGGTTCGGGCCATTCCGTGCAATCTTCAAAGTATAGGGGAACACCCATGTCGAATGTCGTGACGCTGAATGTCTCGAACCCGCGCAAAACCAAATCCGAGCGACTGGCGGCGATGATCGCCAGTTTCGCAAGCCAGCGACGCTATGGCGATGACGTATTCTGGCTGAAGGAAAACGCCGAGTTGCTCAACATTCTTGAGTGTACTGTGGGCACGGTCGACCCGGCGATCTTGCAACCCCATTCTGGCTTCTATGCCGAGATCGAACGTCGCCTTGGATTTTTTCCACAGTATTACAGGTTCTTGCTATCAATTTGCCTTGATCTGGAAGATCTGGGTCTGGCCGGACAGAAAGGCAAGGCGCTTGCCGCTTGGGTCGCCAAAGAAGGTCTGGCAGAAGCCGAATTGTCCGATCTGCAACGTGCAGAAGCCCGTCGGTTGATGGCCCGTCGAGGGATAGATCCGCTGCCAGATGACGTGGGTCTTAACGCGCGACTGCATCGGTTTATTGACCGCAGCGAAACGTTTGCGATGCCCAACAAGAAAGCGGCGTATGAGCTGACGCATATCGTCTTTTATCTCAGCGAATACGGCAGAACGGACCCGAATCTGTCGCCGGCCGCCTTTGTCAGCCTCGAGTATGCTGGCATTCTGGCCTATCTGGATCAAAACGCAGACCTGCTTGCAGAAATTTGCGTCGCGCTGCGGTACGCGGGTGCCACGCCGCCTCGGGCATGGGAGATGTGGCTGGAGCGTGAAACGCACCGCTACCACATGCAAAGCGGCCCGCAGGTTTCCGTGCAGGATGACTATCACGAGTTCTTTGTGTGCAACTGGATGTTGGCCTGCGCCGGGCGCGACAACTTCTTGAAAGATACGCAAGGCGATCGCGTTTCGCTGGAGCGGTCAACCGTTTATCCCGGGCCATTGCGCCACATGTCGGAATGCATGTTCCGCTTGGCGGACAACCGAAGCGGGGATTGGCACCGCATGCGGCCCCAGCTGATCGAAGACTTGGACGAGATCAGCTATGATATCCTGGTAGAAGCCGAAGAAAGCAGCGCCCGGTTCGGCGATTTTTTCGAAGGTTTTGCTAGAACTGGCCTGCGCGGGGTCGCGCTATGATCGCAGCGCTGCCGAAAACGACGATGTTGGGCGCCGGTTTGGTGCTGATCTACACCGGTCTGATTTCGTCCGCCGACGGGATCACGAAACTGATAGCCGGAGGGTACGCAGCACCTCAGCTGTACGCCTTGTCCGGGCTTATCGTGATTTGCTTGAGCGTTTTGGCAGATCGACACCGCAGCCAACAAAAAGGACTGGCCACATCCCAGCCGGTCGCGATGGCCATTCGCAGCGGCGCAACGGTAGTTGCGGCGGTTTCATTCTTTTATGCGTTTCGGTTCCTGCCATTCGCGGATGTCTTTGTGTTCATCGGTATGATGCCGATTTTGGCCGGGCTGTTGTCCGGAGTGATTTTGCAAGAATACGTCAGACCGGCCGCTTGGGTGGCGTTGCTGGCCGGTTTCATCGGCGTTTTGTGCTTGTTCCCCGGCGGATTGTCGCAGATAGGGCAAGGTCACCTTTGGGCCGGGCTGGCCGCGGTTTCAGGCACCACGTCAATGGTGCTGGCGCGCTACATTGGTCGCTTTGAAACCAATGCCTTAGCGCAAGTTTTTTATCCAAATCTTGCACTTTTTGTTGTCATGGCATTGGCCTTGCCGTTTGTCTGGGTGCCAATGCCGTTGGGTGATCTTGCGTGGGTCGGCGCCTACGCTGCGTTGCTCTTTGCGGCGCGGTGGTTGCTGGTCGTATCATTGCGGCTGCTGGCGGCGTATGCCGTCACACCGTTGATGAACCTGCAGTTTGTCTGGATGGTCGTGATCGGGTGGGCGGCTTTTGGAGAATTGCCAGCCTCCGGCACATTGATAGGGGTCGCCATCGTGATCGGGTCAGGGTTTTACATGGTGTGGGATCAGTTTGCGCCGGAAAGTGCGACGCGCGCAGCCCCGCCCGTACCAGGCCGGATGCGGACAGATCCATGATTTACATTGAAAAGGATGTACCGCATCCACAACTGCTGGTGGCGTTTGGATTGTTTATGACGAACCGCGCGCCAATCAGCTCTTCGGTAAAGTCGATCACTGCATTTTCCAGAAACGGCAGAGACACCGTATCGACAATGACTTTTTCGCCGCGACCTTCGAGCACAAGATCATCGGCATTGGGTGTGTCCAGCGCGATGTCGTACTGAAATCCAGAGCATCCGCCGCCCTCTACAGCGACACGCAGCGCCTGACCTTGGGTCGCCGCTCCGATTTCGGCAAGCCGCGCAAAGGCGCGATCGGTCACTTTTGGGGGCAGTTGCATAGGGCACTCCGAACGGTTTTCATAACCTGCGCCGTGCAATATAGAAATACAAAGGACACCCGGCAAGGACCACGGCACATGCTCGCGCCCTATGCCTCGGATCCGGCCCGCAGCAGGGGACGCCGCGTGCCGGAAGAGGAAAGCAGTTTTCGATCCTGTTTTCAACGGGATCGCGACAGGATCATTCACGCCAGCGCTTTTCGGCGGCTGAAGCACAAGACCCAAGTCTTCGTTGAACACGAAGGTGACAGCTATCGTACGCGACTGACCCATTCGATCGAAGTGGCGCAGGTGGCGCGCACCATCGCAGGGGCTTTGGGCTTGAACCAGGAACTGACAGAGGCGGTCGCGCTTGCGCATGATCTTGGCCACACGCCTTTTGGGCATACGGGCGAAGACGCGCTGCATGAGCTGATGGCGCCGTATGGCGGGTTTGATCACAACGCTCAGGCATTACGGATCGTGACCAAACTGGAACGGCATTATGCAGAATTCGACGGGTGCAACCTGACTTGGGAATGCCTGGAAGGGATTGCAAAGCACAATGGCCCTGTCATCGGAGAACTGCCTTGGGCTTTGCAAACATGCAACGCAGAAACCGATCTGGAATTGCACACACATGCCAGCGCCGAGGCGCAGGTCGCCGCACTATCCGACGACATAGCCTATAACAATCATGACCTGCACGACGGCTTGCGCGCCGGGTTGTTCACTGATGAAGAGATTGCCACTTTGCCGATCGTCAGAGAGTGTTATGCCACTGTCGATGAAAAATACCCCGGGTTGCAGTTCAATCGGCGGCGACACGAAGCGCTGCGCCGGGTGTTCGGCGTGATGGTTTCTGATGTGATCGATCAGGCACGCGGTCAAATTCGGACCACAGGGGTACATTCGGTCGAAGATGTTCGGCTTGCCGGTCAGCCCGTTGTCCGTTTTTCGCAAAGTCTTTGGTCAGATTTGCAAGAAATACGCGCCTTTTTGTTCCGTCGCATGTATCGCGCGCCCGCGGTCATGCGTATTCGCGACGAGGTCACTGAAGTTGTTCAAGACCTCTTCCCACTGTTTTTGGATGATCCGACCTTGCTGCCGACCCGGTGGCAGCAGGACGTGGCCCAAGCCCGCGACCGGACCGCACTTGCACGCATGGTTTCAGATTACATTGCCGGTATGACCGATCGTTTTGCCTTGCAGGAACATGCGCGCTTGCTGGGATCGGGGGCTGATTGACGCGCCCGCAGGCCGTGATAAGACGCCCGTCAAACCGACAGGAACGCCGAAATGAACCTATTCGCCGATATTCGCGCCGCCGTGCTGGATGCGCTGGACCAGATGCAAGCCACGGGCCAATTGCCGGCAGGTCTCGGCTTTGACAATGTCGCTGTTGAACCGCCCCGCGATGCTGCGCATGGCGATATGGCGACCAATGCGGCCATGGTGCTGGCCAAACCGGCCAAGATGAAACCACGGGACATTGCCGATGCTCTTGCGGTTTTGCTGTCGGCAGATGATCGCATCGATGCGGCCGAGGTGGCTGGCCCGGGCTTTTTGAACCTGCGCCTGTCCACGCCTGTCTGGCAGGCGGCGATCGCCTCGATCTTGGCTCATGGGGGCAGCTACGGCCAGTCGGGCATGGGGCAGGGCCGCAAGGTGAATGTAGAATATGTCAGCGCCAACCCGACAGGTCCGTTGCATGTTGGGCACACACGTGGGGCTGTCTTTGGCGATGCTTTGGCCAGCCTTTTGGCGTTTGCGGGCTGGGACGTGACGCGCGAATACTACATCAACGACGGAGGCGCCCAGGTTGATGTGCTGGCTCGGTCTGTTTACCTGCGCTACCTCGAGGCGCATGGCGAAGCGGTGGAATTTCCGGATGGTACTTATCCAGGAGGATATCTTGTTCCGGTTGGCCGCGCCCTGAAAGACAAGGTTGGTGATGCCTATGTCGGCCAAGATGAGCGCGTCTGGCTCGCAGATGTCCGCGCCTTTTCGACCGAGGCGATGATGGATCTGATCCGCGAAGACCTTGCCGCGCTCAATGTCAAAATGGATGTCTTCTTTTCGGAAAAGTCCCTGTATGGCACGGGTCTGATCGAAAGCGCGCTGGAAGATCTGCAAGCGCGCGGCTTGATTTACGAAGGCGTTCTGGAGCCGCCAAAAGGCAAAAAGCCCGAGGATTGGGAGCCGCGCGAACAGACCTTGTTCCGATCGACAGATCACGGCGATGATGTTGATCGGCCAGTCAAGAAGTCTGATGGCAGCTGGACCTACTTTGCACCAGACATCGCTTATCATTATGATAAGGTTTCCAGAGGCTTCGATGCACTAATTGATGTATTCGGGGCCGATCATGGCGGCTATGTCAAACGCATGAAAGCGGCTGTTTCGGCGTTATCGGATGGGCGTGTTCCGCTGGACATCAAGCTGACGCAACTGGTGCGGCTCTTCAAGAATGGCGAGCCGTTAAAAATGTCCAAACGGGCGGGCAATTTCGTCACGCTGAGGGATGTGGTTGACGAGGTGGGCGCCGATGTGACGCGCTTTGTCATGCTGACACGGAAGAATGACGCGCCATTGGATTTCGACTTCGACAAGGTGCTGGAGCAGAGCCGCGAAAACCCGGTGTTTTACGTGCAATACGCGCACGCACGGGTCAGCAGCGTGATGCGCAAGGCGGCCGAGGCAGGCATTCCGGCGGACCCGGATGCTTTGGCGGGCGCGGATCTGTCCCGTCTTGCGCATCCAGCCGAGCTGGTTGTGGCCAAAAAGTTGTGTGAATGGCCCCGGTTGGTCGAAATCGCGGCGCGCACCAATGAACCGCATCGTGTAGCGTTTTACCTGTATGAACTTGCGGGCGAATTCCACGCGTTATGGAACCGGGGCAACGAGTTGCCCGAACTGCGGTTCCTGCAGGAAGACAATGCAGAGGCAAGCCAAGCGAAAATCGCGCTGGCACAGGCCGTCGCCGTTGTTATTTCCGCGGGTCTTGGTATTCTGGGCGTAACTCCGGCACAGGAGATGCGATAACAATTTCGCCCGACGTGCCGATGCGAGGCAGAGGCATAGAAGAACCGGGATGGCCCTTGGGTCATCGGAACCGGGCAGTGAGGCGAAAATGGCGGTTTACGAAGACCTTCCCGAAGGTGAAATCGGCGTAGATGACGCGCCCACAAGCGGTGCGCTTTCCTCTTTCATCAACGTGGTCGCAGCGGCGGTGTCCCTGTCGTTGCTCGCCGGTGTCGGCGTGTGGGGCTACAAGCTGATGATGCGCGATGTCAGCGGCATTCCTGTTGTGCGCGCCGTCGAAGGCCCGATGCGTATTCAGCCTAAGGATCCAGGCGGCCGTCCGGCCGACCATCAGGGGCTGGCGGTGAACGAGGTGGCGGCGAAGGGCGCGGCCACCGATCCGGCCGATCGCTTGGTTCTGGCGCCGAAACCTGTGGTGCTCTACGATGAAGATCTGCCCAAACGCGTGGTGTCCGAGACCCCGCCGCCGCAAGCCGAGAGTCAGTCGCCGACGGCGGCGGCTTCATCTGCGGCCACGGAACCCGGCAGCGAGGCTGCGGAAAGTGGATCTTTGGAAGCCTTGATTGCCGGGCTGACAGACGGGGTGGAGCCACTTGAGCCACTGGCACCTGAAACACCGATCGCCCAACAGGTTGAACCGGAAACCCTGCAACCCGATCCAGAACCAGAACCAGAGATTGTGGTTGCAGTGGTTGAGGGGCCCGGGCCAAAAAGTTCAGTGCGCCCGGTTGTGCGCCCTGCCTCTTTCGCCGTGCCGACCGCACAAGGCATAGCACCCATCGCACAAGACGGCACAGACCCAGCCGCATCTTTGGATGTGGATCCTGCAAGTCTTGCCGCTGGCACCAAGCTGGCCCAGCTGGGCGCTTATGAAAGCGCCGATGTCGCCCGCTCGGAATGGGATCGTATCGCAGGCAAGTTTTCCGACTATATGGATGGAAAACAACGCGTTATCCAACGCGCCAGCAGCGGTGGGCGCGTGTTTTACCGCTTGCGGGTGATGGGTTTTTCCGATCTCAGCGATGCGCGGCGGTTTTGCTCGGCCCTTGTCGCCGAAAACGCAGACTGCATTCCGGTGACAACACGGTGAGCTTCGGGGCCACTATTCTCGATGCCGAAGGGCTGCGTTTGACGGCAGAGGAAAAGGCGCTGTTTCGCGCCACGAACCCTTTTGGTTTCATCCTGTTTGCGCGGAACATCGAAACGCCGGATCAAGTGCGCGCGTTGTGCGGTGATTTCCGCGACGCCGTGGGGCGCGACGCGCCGATCACCATTGATCAGGAAGGCGGGCGTGTTCAACGCTTGCGTGCGCCGCTTGCGCGTGAGTGGTTGCCACCGCTGGACCATGTGGCGCGCGCCGGGTCGAATGCGCAGCGCGCCATGTACCTGCGGTATCGTTTGATCGCCGATGAGCTGCGCGCCCTTGGCATTGACAGCAATTGCGCCCCAATGGTGGATATCGCCGGGCCTGAAACCCATGCGTTCCTCAAGAACCGATGCTACGGGCACGCCGCAGAAGCGGTTGCCCAATGTGGCCGGGCTGTGGCTGATGGATTGTTGGATGGTGGTGTTCTGCCGGTGATCAAGCACGTGCCGGGTCACGGCCGCGCGACCATCGACAGTCACTTTGATCTGCCCGCGGTGGCCGCCGGGCTTGCCGATCTGGCGG
>CAWUIW010000122.1:0-9787 GCA_963922515.1 uncultured Rhodobacterales bacterium
TCGCGCCTTTAAGGACGCGGGGAATGACACTGTTCTGGTTTCGGGTGGTGGACAGGCACCTCAGCTCAACCTCGATGGCCTGAAGATCGTTCAGCTGCCACCTGTTCGATCGGACGGCACCAATTTCTCGCGCCTGTTGGACGCACGTGGGCTCGACGTTTCGGTGAATACCATTGCGGAACGCTCCCAAGTTCTGAACACGACCGCCGGTCGATTCCGACCTGATGTCTTGATTACAGAGCTGTTTCCGTTCGGGCGGCGGAATCTTACACCAGAGTTTCTATCCCTTCTTGAAACAGTGCAGACGATGTCGCGACCGCCTGTCGTGCTCAGTTCCATCCGCGATATTCTGGCGCCCCCGTCGAAACCAGAAAAGGTGCAGCGCGCAGACGACATCATCGATGCATTCTACACTGGCGTGCTGGTGCATTCCGATCCAGGTTGGATCCAATTGGAAGAAAGTTGGCCCGTATCGGATGGTTTGCGCCGCCGCCTACAGTATACCGGTTTCGTCGCTCCGGAAGAGCCGCGCCCGGGCTTGGGACATACCGATGGAAGCGAAGAGATCATTGTAAGCGCGGGCGGCGGTGCTGTCGGGCGTGCGGTGTACATTGCCGCGCTTGACGCCGCACAACAGGGCAGCAAGCGCACATGGCGCTTGCTGGTCGGCGGGTCGGATCCGGAACCGCTGATTTCCGAGCTCAAATCCCACGCATCCAGCGCAAATGTCGTGATTGAACCGGCCCGACCAGACTTTCGACAGTTGCTGCTCAACGCGGCCGCGTCGGTTTCCATGTCCGGTTACAACACCGTGTTGGATTTGCTTCAAACGGGCACACCATCGGTTTTGATCCCTTTTGATGACGGCAACGAAGTCGAGCAGACCCGCCGCGCCGTCGCCCTCGTCCGCGCGGGCGGTTTTTCATGCCTGCAAACAGAGGAATTGACCGGCACAACTCTGGCAAAGAGCGTCGCAAACGCCATCACCGCAGGACGTCGCCCGGTAACGCGCAAGGGAATGAATGGTGCTGCCGAAACCGTTCACATTGCAGAAACGCTTTCGAGCGCGCGCGCATGAGCACCGATTGGGCACCTTTGACCGAAGAGTTGCAGATTTGGGCCCGGCAAGGTCGGACCCTGCCGCTTTGGTGGCGAGATGACGATGCCGTCTCGCCGTCACACGACCTCGATAGACTGCTCCGGCTTAGCGCGCGGCTGGCCCTGCCCGTGCACCTGGCCATAATTCCTGCCAAGGCAACCGCAGCGCTGGCACAGATTGACGGTTACGTTCCCGTGGTTCACGGATGGTCTCACCATTCACATTCCGGGCAAAACGAGAAAAAGGCAGAGTTCGGCGAACATCGGCCCATGAGCGCGCTTGTTTCCGACGCGGACCTGGGGTTGACGCGTTTGGGTGAACTGTTTGGTGCCCGGCTGCGTCCAATGTTTGTCCCGCCATGGAACCGCATCGCGCCAACCTTGCTGCCGCATCTGCCAAAACTGGGATACACCTCGGTTTCCACGTTCACGGCGCGCAAAACGCGATCGCCGGAGGCCGGGCTGGTCCAAATCAATACGCATGTGGACCCAATTGATTGGCGCACGAGCCGTGGATTGGCCCGTCCAGACCATCTGATCCAGAACGTCGCCGCGCAACTCATCGAGAGAAGAACAGGGCACGCCGACCCGAACGAACCTTTTGGTGTCTTGACGCACCATCTTGTTCATTCAGAAGAGATATGGGAGTGGACCGAAGCACTGCTGGATCGACTGTTGTCGACCGTAGCCAAGACTTGGGTCCATCCCACACCACAGGAGAACCTGCCATGAGCCGCCTTGATTCCATGTTGCGCCGACTGACGGCACAGCGCGACGGGTTGAACTGGGCGGCCGATGTGATCAAAGATCTCGAAGGTCAGGTTCTGGATTTGGGGCTCGGCAACGGTCGCACATATGACCACCTGCGCGAGATTCTGCCCGCGCGGCGCATTTGGGTGATTGACCGGGTCTTGCAGTGTCATCCGTCTAGCACCCCGCCTGCCGACGACTTCTTGGAAGGCGAAGCAGAACCGATGCTGGACGCCCTTGTCCATAGTGGCGCTCGGATCGCTCTTGCACATTACGATCTGGGCTTTGGCATAAAAGAGCAGGACGTGGCCGAAGCCGCCCGCCTGAGCCCGTTGATCGCGCGGATCATGATCCCCGGCGGGCTTTTGGTGTCAGGACAACCGCTCGTAGGGTTTCGGCAGATTGATGGTCCGGACACGATTGCGCCAGACCGATACCTGTTCTACCGCGCCTAAAATCTAACTGACGCGCGTGCCGCGCGACCAGGCAGATCGGACCATAGGTGCATCGTTGAACATGCGGAATCGCATCAGATCCGCACGCTTTCCAATTTCGATAACCCCGCGGTCATCAAGGTTGGCGTATCTTGCCGGGTTCGCGGTCACAGCTGCGATCCCGCGCGGCACGTCGCCCCAGATCTCGGCCAACTGCATTGCCCCCATGAGCAGCGCCGCCGGCACATAGTCCGACGACAGGATGTCCAACAGATCTTGTTCTGCGAGATCTTTCGCGGCCACGTTTCCGGAATGAGAGCCACCGCGAACCAGATTTGGCGCACCCATGATCACCGCAATGTCGTGCGCATGACAGGCCACCGCTGCTTCCGTGGTTGTTGGAAACTCCGCAAGGTGAATCCCGTAACTGGCCGAGGTTTGTACGTGTTCTTCGGTCGTATCATCGTGACTGGCCAATACCGCGCCGTAGCGTTTGGCCGCGGCAACGGCTTGGGCCTCGTGTTCATCCCCGTATTGCTCGCGCAGTTGGCGCAGGTTTTCCACATGCGCCTCGAACGCCTCATTCGACAAGCCGCGTTTTCCCTGATGATAGGCTTTGAGCTTAGAGATATCGCGAAACTGTCGCTGACCCGGCGTATGATCCATGAGGCTGACAATGCCGACACGGTCCTGCGCGCCGAATTCATCCATTTCTTCGGTCAAGGTTTCGGAACAAACCTCGGCACGCAAATGCAGGAAATGACTGATCCGCAAAACGCCGGCGTCGCGAAGCTCCCACAATTCTGATGCCAGCTGACGCGCGTATTTTTCGTAAGTTCCGTCGCGCGGAATAGAGCCCACGCGCATCGCATCGAACACGGTGGTGATCCCCGCACCGGCCAGCTCGGCATCATGCGCGAGGATCGCCGCCGCGTGGGGCCAATTGACTTGCGGTCGGGGTTGGATGTGACGTTCCAGGTTGTCGGTATGCAGTTCGATCATTCCGGGCGCCAGAAAGTCACCATCGCAGTCGACCGCACCCGGCGGGACCGCATTTCCTTCGACGATGTCGACGATCTGCTCATCCCGCAGAACCACGCCTCCGGGTCGTGTCTCGTCCTTTAGGACCAATGTCGCATTGGCAAGAATTACGTCTTCTGTCATGTCGCACTCAATGAAATTTGCACGAGATCAGATCACGAGGATGGCCGTGAACTTTACCCGATATGCTGTTTACTATCTTCCACCCGCTGACGCGCCTTGGGCGCAGTGGGCTACGCGTTGGTTGGGCTGGGATTGCATCACTGGTCAGCTCGTAGCCCAACCTGATATCGATGCCTTGCCGCAACCTCCCGATCTCTTGACCGCGACACCCCGAAAGTACGGACTGCACGCCACGATCAAACCGCCGATGCGCTTGGCGACAGGGCGCAGCGCGGACGATTTGACTCAAGCTCTTGCGACCCTCTGCGGCAGGACTGCGCCGGTCACGATGGACGGGCTGAAAATCCAGAAAATGGGTCGCTTCTTGGCTTTGCGACCCGTAGGCGACGTGACCGCGCTCAATACGCTTGCCGCGACCTGCGTGACCGAGCTTGATCCGTTCCGCGGGCCACAAACGGAAGGCGAATTGGCGAAGCGTCGCGCGGGTGGATTGACGCCGACGCAAGAAGCCAACTTGGTCCAGTTCGGCTACCCTTATGTCCGGGACGAATTCCGTTTCCACATCACGTTGAGCGGACGCCTCGCCGCCGAGCATCTGACATCTGTGGAAAACGCCTTGCAGGACCATTTGGGCGCGATGTTGCCGAAACCTTTCGAAATCACGGATCTCGCCTTGGCCGGAGAAGGACCCGAAGGGCGGTTCCACCTGATCCATCGCTACACCTTAACCGGTTGAGCGACGGCCAGCGCCGCCGCAACCGCATCGTCCAACGATCCGCTGTTGTCGACCTGCCACACGGCGATCAAGCCACCTGGCAAGGGCTTGGCAGCTTGCGCAAGACGGGCCTGAACATCCGAGGCGCTTTCGCGTCCGCGGGCCATGAGCCGCTGCTTCAAAACCTCTGGTCGGGCCACCAGGTTGATCACGCGAAAGTCGTCAAACACCCGTTGAGCCTCGAGCAGGACTGACCGCGACAGATTTACAAGAACCGCATCTGCCGCGTCCCGCATGGCCTCGATCGCCTTGGGAACGCCGTAACGCAAACCGTGCGCCCGCCAATGCAGAGCAAACTGTTGTTTCTCGACCATTCGCGCGAACGTTGCCTCATCCACGCCGTCGAAATCCTCACCACCGGCAGCGGTTGGGCGGGTGATGACACGACGCGCCAATTGTATGTGCGGGTTCGCCGTGCGCATGGCTTCCATCACGCTGTCCTTGCCCACACCGGATGGGCCTACAACAGCAATGATGGGCGCGCGGGTCACGCCGCAACCCTCGGCGCAAAGGACGACACGTCTACCTCTCGGTCGCAGACTCGGCTGCGGGCCAACTGGTCATGGAAAATGCCAAGTATGGCGGTCCCTTGCGCCTTGGCTTCCTCGATCAGGCTTAGAACGGTTTCTCTGTTTTCGGCATCCAGACTGGCCGTGGGTTCGTCCAGCAGCAGCGCGGGGTACCCGTGAACGAAGCCTCTTGCGATGTTCACGCGCTGTTGCTCGCCACCAGAGAATGTTGTCGGGCTCAATGCCCACAAGCGTTCCGGAATGTTCAACCGAGCCAACAGGGCGGCCGCCCGTGCTTCTGCGTCTGCACGTGCCACACCAAGCGTCAACAAAGGTTCTGCGACGACTTCAAGTGTGGGAACACGCGGAACAACGCGCAGAAACTGGCTGACATAGCCAAGTGTTTCCCGGCGCAATTTCAGGATCTCGCGCGGCTCGGCGGAAACCACATTCAGGTCACCCACGCGAATTTCTCCGGCAGCGGCCAGGTAGTTTCCGTAGATCAGACGCATCAACGTGGACTTGCCTGCGCCTGATGCTCCGGTCAACGCCACGCATTCACCACCACCGACCATTAACTCTGCGCCGACCATGACCGGGATCACTGCGCTTCCTTGATTGTGGAGCGTAAAGCTCTTGGTAACGTTTCGAACGTCAATCATGGGCCACCTCAACTTTTCTCGTATACCGCGTCACACCTGCAGAACCGACGACACCAGCAACTGGGTATAGGCGTGTTGCGGATCATCCAAAACTTGGTCAGTCAGGCCGGTTTCCACCACATGCCCATCCTTCATGACCATCAAGCGGTCCGCCAGCAATCGCACCACCGCAAGGTCATGCGTCACGATCAGCGCGCTCAAACCCATTTCACGAACCAAGCCGCGCAGCAAATCCAGAAGTCGGGCTTGCACGGACACGTCAAGCCCACCTGTAGGTTCATCCATGAATACAAGGCGTGGGCCTGTCACCAGGTTACGGGCGATCTGCAAGCGTTGCTGCATTCCTCCTGAAAACGCCGTGGGGCGATCATCAACCCGTGCCTCGTCAATCTCAACGCGTCCCAGCCAGTCAACGGCTTGGGAGCGAATGTCGCCATAGTGGCGCGCGCCAACCGCCATAAGCCGCTCACCAATGTTCCCTCCTGCGCTGACAGACATGCGCAGACCGTCGCGCGCGTGCTGGTGCACAAACGCCCAATCCGTCCGACCAAGCATACGGCGTGCCGGCTCGGACATGGTCACCGTGTCTACTGGCCCCGCGACGCGGGTATCGAAAATGACCTTTCCAGTATCGGGAGGCAGGTGTCCCGCCAAGCAATTCAGCAACGTGGACTTGCCAGACCCGCTTTCGCCTACGATTCCCATCACTTCGCCCGGGTAAAGGTCAAATTCCACATCGGCGCATCCGATGCGGCGGCCATAGAATTTCGAAACGTTACGAACTTGTAGAAGCGGTGTCATGTTCGCCCTCCTGCTGGAGCGGTCAAAGCCACAGTGTAATCCAGAAACGAAACAGCCGCGCAAAAACCCATCATTGCGCCGCCATTTCAAATGTCAGGCGGCCGGTATGTCCGTTGGCCCGGCGGGACCTGCAATAGTCGGTATCCGAACACACAAACATCCGCTTGCCAGAGTCATCTACAATGACCTCGTCCAGGTAGCTGTCTTTCGCGCCACATAAGTCGCAAGCATGATCTGCCTTGGTTGCTTCGAACGGGTAATCGTCAAAATCCAGGCTCACCACCTTGGTGTATGGAGGTACCGCGTAAATCCGCTGCTCCCGGCCCGCCCCGAATAGCTGGATTGCAGCCATTTCCAACTTGGGATTGTCAAACTTCGGGATCGGCGATGGGTCCATAACGTAGCGGTCGGACACCTCGACGGGATAGGCGTATGAAGTTGCAATCGCACCATGCCGCGAAATGTCTTCGTACAGTTTCACGTGCATCAGCCCGTATTCTTCCAGGCTGTGCATCTTGCGCGTTTCAGTCTCGCGCGGCTCCAGGAACCTCAGGGGTTCTGGGATTGGCACTTGGTACACCAGCACTTGATCTTCGCGCAGCTCGGCTTCCGGGATTCGATGCCGGGTCTGAATGACGCTGGCTTTCTCCGTTTCCTCGGTCGTCTCGACATCGGCCGTGCGTTCAAAGAACTTGCGGATCGAGACTGCGTTTGTTGTATCGTCTGCCCCTTGGTCGATCACCTTGAACGTATCGTCCGGCGTCAGAGTTGCCGCAGACACCTGAACACCCCCAGTGCCCCAACCATATGGCATGGGCATTTCTCGGCTGGCAAAGGGCACTTGGTATCCCGGAACGGCAAGCCCCTTCAGGATGGCCCGCCGGATCATACGCTTGGTCTGCTCATCGAGATAGGCAAAGTTATACTCGGTCACGGTCTTGCCTCTTTCTTGCGGTACCCATTCCAACATCCGAACAGGAGATCGGCATGGACTGGACTTGGATCGTTGGTGGGCTGGTGGCGTTGTTTTTGCTGCGCAGCTTCGTCTTGTCGGCTTGGCCTGACTCGCAAATCGCGATCACTCTGTGCGACATTTGGCCTGAATCGTGGTCCGATGATGACAACTGTTCGGACGGGGACGGCGGTGGCGACTGACATCATTCCGCGGCCTCCTGCAGGCCAACTTCGGCTTCGCGCCGCAGTTTGCGGATGAGTTCCAATTCAGACTGGAAGTCGACATAGTGCGGCAGTTTGATGTGCTCTAGAAAGCCTGTCGCCTGGATATTGTCGCAGTGACTTAGGACAAATTCCTCGTCTTGGGCAGGCGCCCCCAGGTTGTCTTCGCCCAATTCTTCCCAGCGCAATGCCCGATCGACCAGCGCCATTGAAATGGCTTTTCGTTCGGTCTGGCCAAACACCAGCCCATATCCGCGCGTGAATTGCGGCGGTTGTGTTTTCGATCCTTTGAACTGGTTGACCGTCTCACATTCGGTCACCTCGACCTCGCCGATCTCGATCGAGAAGCCCAGTTCGGGAATGTCCATTTCCACATCTACGTCGCCAATTCGCAGCTCACCCACAAATGCATGGTTGCGCGCGTACCCGCGCTGCGTGGAATAGGCCATGCCAAGCACAAAGCCTTCGTCCCCACGCGTCAGCGCCTGCAACCTTGTGGCGCGATCAGACGGGTATACCATCGGCGTGCGCGTGATATCATTCGGCGCGTCATCGTCACCGGCTTCCGGCTGCATCAAGTCCTCGCGCTGCAAGAACTCGGCGATGTGCGGCATGGGTTCTTCGCGGGGGTCACGCTGCGGGGCGTCTGGAACCTCGCCATCGGCTGCCAGTTTGAAGTCGAGCAAGCGATGCGTGTAGTCAAATGTGGGACCCAGAACCTGACCGCCCGGCGCATCCTTGAACGTCGCCGAAATGCGGCGGCTGCAGGCCATGTCACCAGTATCAATTGGCAAGGTATACCCAAAGCGTGGCAAGGTCGTGCGATAGGCACGTATCAGAAAGATCGCTTCGATCAGGTCGCCGCGCGCCTGCTTGATTGCCAGGGCTGCAAGGTCCGGATCATACAGCGAACCTTCGGCCATCACCCGGTTCACGGACAGGCTGAGCTGTTCGCGGATCTGCGCGATCCCGAGCTCGGCCACATCAGTGTCGCCCCGGCGTTCTTCGGCCAGCCACGCATGGGCGTTGTCGATTGCGGCTTCGCCGCCCTTTACAGCAACATACATCGCTCAGACCTCTGTGATTTTCGTACTGCGCGGCAGGGCTGTGATCTCTGCCCCACATGCGATGAAACAGTCGAAGCCCAATGGGTACAGACTGGAGTTTGCGGCGGCAGCAGCCGGGTCCGGGAACCATGCCCTGCGTTCTGACTTGATACCGGGGCCCCTCAACACGGCGTTTTCAGGCGCCCATGCGTCCGAGACGATGATCAGCGTTGCCGAGCGATCCGGGTACTCTGGTGTGCCGATCTTGAATTGATTGACAGGCATCAATGCATTCCATGTGCCCAAAGCAAAATCGGCGTCCGCTGCGCCGACAAACGGCGCGCCCGTGTGAAACGTGATCCAGCCCCGGACGGCCTCTGTATCCAACTCTCCAGCAAGGTAGATGCCGGTTTCCGGGTCGCACAAAGTTGCAATCAGGGTTCCCGCGGCCTCGCCAAGCGGGTCTGGCGCGGTTGTACCGGTGATTGTCTGACGCTCACCAGGATGGGCCATGGCCGTCATCGCAGCACGAAAGGCAAATGCAGCATCAATTGGCGGATCCCGGAAACCGCCATCGAATACGTGGGCATTGGTCATTTGTCTTCTCCCCGAACCATCGTGAAGAACTCGACTTTCGTCGCTGCTGCTTTGGCCGCGCGCTTGCGCTTGGCTGACATGACGGTTGCTTCGAGCGGATCGAGTATTGCCGTGCGCACGCTCGGGCCCGCATCGCCCTGCATCAACGCATCTATGCGCGCTGCCGTTTCCGCCATGGAACGGTTCCGGCCCTGAACGTAGCCATGGCCCACCGTTCCGTCATTCAAGCGAACAGAGCAGCGTGTCACTGTCATTTCCCCCAAGTTAAACGGCTGCCCGGTCGCCCCCATGCGGCCCCGAACCATTGCGCCGCCGATTTCCGGCTTTCGCAGCCATTCAAACCCGGTCTGGTCGCCATATTCCGCCCACAGACGGCTCAGCTCGGCCTCGGGCGCCTTGGCCAACAGGCTCATCCAGTCTCTTCGTGCTTTGGTATCCGTTTCCATCAAACCCTCTTGTCGGGTTGTCTATAGTTATTATACAACTAGACAAATTATAGATTCTCTCGAGAAAACCCGCAATCGGAATCATGTGAAAATTTGATGACATGGCACGAACCGCGATCTGGAAATCCATAGCGACTGCGTTGACCAGTGACATAGCAGAGGGGCGCTACGCACAAGGCGACCAACTTCCGACAGAAGCCAAGCTGGCGGCACGATTCGGGGTCAACCGCCACACGGTGCGCCGCGCGCTTGCGGATATGGCAGAGCACCGGCTGGTGCACCCGCGACGGGGCGCCGGGGTATTTGTTGCGTCTCGTCCAACAGACTAA
>CAWUIW010000123.1:0-9783 GCA_963922515.1 uncultured Rhodobacterales bacterium
GGCTGCGCCCAGCGCATTGGCCGCGCAATGAAACGGGTCCTGATTGTCGAGGATGATCGTGAAATGCGGCAGTCGCTCCTCGACCTGCTAGAGGCAGACAACTGGCAAGTTTCAGCTGTGAGCCGCGCAAGCGAGGCCTTGAAAGTCGTGCCGGATCTGTTGCCGGATGTGGTGCTGTCTGACGTTCGCATGCCCGGGCTCAGCGGCATTGACCTGTTGCATCGTCTGAGCGGCGCCGACATGCCACCCGTCGTTCTGATTTCGGCACATGGCGACATTCCCATGGCTGTCGATGCAATGCGCGCAGGAGCGTACAGCTTCGTTGAAAAACCCTATGACCCACGCAGGTTACTGACAATCTTGTCGCATGCGGCAGAACAACACCAGATGCGAGGCGCAAACGCGCGACTGCAAGCGCGCTTGATGCAACTTTCAGGTCTGGATCGTCTGTTGCTTGGACAATCCGCAGAAATGGCGCACATACGTCAGGACGTTGCAGATTATGCCGCCAGTTCTGCATCTTTGTTGATCCACGGTGAAACGGGCACCGGCAAAGAGCTGGTCGCGCGCGCCATGCATGATCTGGGGCCAAATGCGACCGGCCCGTTTGTACCTGTCAACACCGCCGAGTTGACGGCCGCCACGTTGGCAGCAGCCACGGCCAGTGCACGCGGCGGATCGCTGTTTCTGGATGAGATTTGCGCCTGCCCTCCGGACATTCAGGCGATGCTGCTACGACAGATTTCAGATGGGCCGTCAGACCCGTCTGAAGGCAGCCTGTTTCGCGTACTGTCCGCAACCAATGAGACTGTCGAAACCGCTGTGTCCGAAGGACGTCTGCGCACCGATCTACTGTTTCGCCTGAATACGCTCAACATTCACCTGCCAGCCCTGCGCAATCGGCGGGACGATCTGGTCTTGCTGACCACTCACTTCGTGGCGGAGTTGGCTCAGTTGTACGAAGTTGCCGCGCCCGAATTATCGCCGGATGACATTGCCGCCCTTCTGGCGCACGACTGGCCCGGGAACGTGCGAGAGCTGCGCAGCGTCGCGGAACGGCGCGTATTGGCCGCCCGGCGGGGTACCGGCTCTATCGCTCGGGCCATTCACCCGGATGACAGCGAAACGGATGTTCCGCACACCCTGCGCGAAGCCGTCGCCGCATTTGAACGAGAGTTGATCGGCAAAGCGATCGTGGCCCATAGCGGACGCATGGATGCCGTGGCTGAAGCCCTGGGCATCGGGCGTCGCACACTGAATGAGAAGATTGTCAAACTCGATCTCGACAAAGACGCCTTGATATAGTGGGCCTGGCCCTGCGGATTTTCGCAGTTGTTCTGGCAGAGGGCGCGCAATTTCCTTCATGGCGTTTGCCGTAGAACGTACTAGAGTTGCTGCACCATAGGTACAAAACGAACGATTGGGAGGAGTTCACATGTACAAACTGCTCAGCCGCACGGCTGTTGCCGCTCTTGTTGTTGCCTTTGCTGGGGAAGCCATGGCAACCGAATGGAACGTTTCGGTTTGGGGAAAACGCCGCGCCTTCACCGAGCACATTGAAAAACTGGCTGAACTTGTCAGCGAAAAAACCGGCGGCGAATTCACCATGAATGTGTCCTACGGTGGCCTGTCGAAAAACCGCGAAAACCTTGATGGCATTTCGATCGGGGCGTTCGAGATGGCACAATTCTGTGCCGGTTACCACCGCGACAAAAACCGCGTGATCACGGTTCTAGAGCTGCCGTTCTTGGGTGTTTCGACATTGGATGAGGAAGTTGCGGTCGCAAGAGCGGTTTACAACCATCCCGCAGCGGTCGAGGAAATGGCGCAGTGGAACGCACGGCTGCTGATGACCAGCCCGATGCCGCAATACAACCTTGTCGGTACCGGCGATCCCAGCACATCGCTTGAGGATTTCGACGGCATGCGCGTGCGTGCGACCGGCGGCATCGGTAACGCGTTCAAGTCCGTTGGCGCGGTACCGACTTCTGTAACTGCGACAGAAGCGTACCAAGCGATGGAAAGTGGCGTGGTTGATACGGTAGCTTTTGCGCAGCATGCGCATTTGTCCTTTGGTACGATCAATCAGGCAGACTGGTGGACGGCGAACTTGAACCCCGGCACGGTCAATTGCCCGGTTGTGGTCAACATTGATGCCTATGACAGCCTGAGCGATGCGCATCGTGACGCTTTGGACAGCTCCATTGAAGAAAGCATCGCGCACTACCTGTCCAACTACGCCGAACTCCTGCAGCGCTGGGACAGTGTTCTGGAAGAAAAAGGCGTGCAGAAAATTGTTCTGGACGAAACGGTGATCGATGCATTCCGGTCGACGGCGGCGGATCCGATCCGTGAACAGTGGATTGCGGATATGGAAGCGCAAGGGCTTCCAGGTCAGGAACTCTATGACCTTGTCGTCAAAACACTGAGCGACTTCCGCGCGTCGAATTCCTAAAACCAACCGCGCCTGCCCTGCCAAACGGATCGGGCAGGCGCACTAGCTTTAAGTTACACACATGGCTACCAGCTCTACCGTCCTGCAAGACGGGTCTCTTTTGTCGCGTCTGGACAGGCTATTGCTGCCAGTCGAACGCACGTTGGCCTTTATCTCGGGTCTTGCAACTTTCTCTTTGATGTTCCTGGCCGCATGGTCCGTCGCCGGGCGTGAGTTCTTCGAGCGTCCGCTGCCGGGCTACGTCGACCTTATCGAAGCTGCAATGCCGTTCATCGCCATATTGGGCGTGTCCTACGTGCAGCGCGAAGGCGCCCATATCCGCATGGACATTCTGATAGGACAATTGTCGGGTCGTCTGCTGTGGTTCATCGAAACCATCATGGTCATTCTGATTTTTGGCCTGATGCTGGCATTACTGTGGGGCGCATGGAGCCATTTCGACAGGTCGTTCGATTGCGCACGCCCACTGTGCTCGCGCGACAGCTCGATCGATATTTCATTACCGATCTGGCCCTCGAAACTGGTTGTGCCGATTGCTTTTGCGGTCTTGTCCGCCCGCGCTTTCTTACAAGTATGGGGCTATGGCCGAGCTTTTGTTCTGGGCTTGGATCGGCCCGTGGCCGTTCCACTGATCCAATCTGTCGCCGAACAGGCACAGGCCGAAGCATCGCAGCTTGAAGGGTCCGACACATGACCAACATCGATATCGGGCTTTGGGTCACCGGCGGTATGCTGGCGCTGGTTGTGCTGGGCATGCGCGTTGCGTTCGCCGCGGCCCTGGCGGGGTTCGTCGGGCTGGTGTGGCTACGCTGGCATGGGTTTGGATATGATCCCGAACGGTTCTGGAAGGCGTTGGAAATCAGTGTGAAACTGGCAGGGCAAGTTCCGCATTCCAAAGTTTCAGCGCACGCGCTCAGCCTGATCCCGACCTTCATTCTTATCGGCTACCTCGCCTACTACGCAAAACTGACCCAAGCGCTTTTCGAAGCGGCCAAGCGATGGATCGCCTGGGTTCCCGGCGGTTTGGCCGTATCCACAGTGTTTGCAACTGCGGGTTTCGCCGCCGTATCTGGTGCGTCCGTTGCGACAGCGGCGGTTTTTGCGCGTATTGCCATCCCCGAGATGTTGAAAATCGGCTATAACAAGCAATTTGCGGCGGGTGTTGTGGCCGCTGGCGGCACGCTGGCCAGCCTGATCCCGCCTTCTGCAATCCTTGTGATCTATGCGATCATCGTAGAACAGGATGTTGGAAAGCTCCTGCTTGCCGGTTTCATCCCAGGTATGTTCTCGGCCATCGTCTATGCCGGTTTGATCATCGGCATTGCGCTGATCTTCAAATCCGTTGGCCCGCCGGTGCGAGGCTTCACATGGCGGGAACGACTAGTGTCGTTGCCACCTGCTCTGCCGATTGTTGCCGTAGTCGTGATCATCATCTTCTTTGTTTATAACCCATTCGGCGACGCTTGGGGCACACCGACCGAAGGGGGGGCTGTAGGGGCGTTTATCGTGTTCTTGATGGCCCTGTTCCGAGGCATGCGCTGGACCCAACTGAAAGAAGCACTGATCGAAACCGCCAAACTGACCGTGATGATCTTCACCATCATCTGGGGTGTTCTGATCTATGTCCGGTTCCTTGGCTTTGCGGACCTGCCAGGGGCGTTTTCGGATTGGATCACCAGGCTCGAGATGTCGCCCATGTTGATCTTGATCTGTATCCTGCTCGCCTACGCGGTGCTGGGAATGTTCATGGACGCGATTGGCATGCTGCTTCTGACCCTGCCGGTCGTGTACCCCGCCGTTATGGCGCTGAACGGCGGCGAGTTCGTGGCCGCCGAAGACAGTGCCTTTGGCATGTCGGGTCCGATGTGCGCGATCTGGTTTGGCATCCTTGTTGTCAAAATGGCCGAGTTCTGCCTGATCACTCCACCGATCGGACTGAACTGTTTTGTCGTGGCTGGTGTGCGCGACGATTTGTCGGTACAGGATGTATTTCGGGGTGTTACCCCGTTCTTCGTGGCCGACGGCATAACGATTGCCCTGCTGGTGGCGTTCCCGGCGATCGTGTTGTGGCTGCCGAGCCTTGCCTAGCGTGCCCAGCCAAAACCCAGCCAAACCCTCGTATGACGTCGTCATTGTCGGCGGCGCCATCATGGGGTCGGCAGCGGCCTGGTTTTTGACAGCTCAGCCGGGTTTTGATGGATCAATTCTGGTGGTTGATCGTGACCTCAGCTTTGCAAACTCGGCAACAGCGCACACCACATCCTGCATTCGGCAGCAATTCAGCACGGATCTGAATGTGCGCATTTCCCAGTTTGGTGCGGAATTTATCAAGAATCTGGGCCACTGTATGCAGGCAGAGGGAGACGTACCGCAGCTTGCGATCCGGTCTTTTGGCTACATGTACTTGGCCGAAACCGATCAGCAGGTTGCCAACCTTCGGAATAACCACGCCGTTCAAGTACAAGCTGGCGCAGAAACCCGGTTGCTGGCACCAAGTGACGTGCTGGAGCTCTATCCCTTTTATAATGTCGCGGACGTGCAGCTTGCGTCGCTGAACACCCGTGACGAAGGATACTTCGATTCCTGGGCCCTTTTCGACAGCCTCAAGAGACAGGCACAGAAGCGGGGCGTTGAATACATCGAGAACGAGGTTGTGAACCTGCACCACGACGCCGGTGGTCAACGACTTGCAGCGGTCTCATTGTCAAGCGGAGAACGCGTGCACTGCGGCGCAGTCATCAATGCAGCGGGCCCGCGTGCGGCCCAATTGGCCCGCATGGCAGAGATCGCACTGCCGGTGGAACCGCGCAAACGGTTCAGCTGGATTTTCAAGGCGGAGCGGCCATTGGATCGTGACCTTCCACTTACCATCGATCCAAGCGGCATTCATGTGCGTGAGAATGGTGGTGGCACGTATCAGGCGGGCGGGCACCACGGCGTAGATCCAGCGGTGGATCCGAACGACTTCAGGATGGACCACAGCCTTTGGCAAGATCACGTGTGGCCGATCCTTGCACATCGGATACCGCAGTTCGAAGCGATCCGCGTTCAAAGCGAGTGGGCGGGCCACTACGAGATGAACACACTGGACCAAAATGCCATCGTCGGCCCACATCCCAACCTGCAGAACTTTCTGTTCATGAACGGTTTCTCGGGGCACGGGTTGCAACAAGCCCCGGCCATGGGGCGCGCAATCGCGGAATGGATGACGCATGGCGCATACCAGACTTTGAACATGAGCCCGTTCCACTTTGACCGGATCACGCAGCAGAACCCCCTTGTCGAAGCGGCGGTGATCTAGGCGCGGCCTTTTCTATTGGCCCCGCCTCGTCGATCAGTTGGACGTCGAATGCGCGTCCTCGGTAAGCCTCATCCATCTCATGCGGCCAACCCCAGTTCCTTGAGATACACAAACCCAGCCGGAATCTGCGCCTTGTCGCGGAGTTCAAGGACCAAATGTGGTTGCGACGGACAGTCCGACAAAGCTCGAAAAACAGCGGGCCATTCAATCACGCCCTCCCCCGGCGCCCAGTGCCGGTCTGCGTGGCCATCCACGTCCTGTATGTGGACATGCGACAACTGCGCCCCCGCATCGCGGACGAAAAAGTCGACAGGCGGCGCACCTGACATGCAACGGGCCAGATGGGCGTGGCCCGTGTCGATCGAAAGCGCAACCGCTTTGCTGTCAAAACTGTCCACCATCATTCGGCGCGTGGCAGGATCAACATCTTGAATGTTCTCCATGACAAGCGTGATGCCAGTGTCTTCGGCGCGCGCGATCACCGGTTTCAGCACGTCGTGGATGCGCGCCAATTTGGACTCTGCATAACCGTCCCAGGAATGCAGGTTGTTCTGATACCACCGCGTGTAGGGCGAATGCATGACCATTTGCACCGCGCCGACTGCTTCTGCCGCGGTCAGCGCCGCAAGAAACCGGGACGTGATCAAGGGCCGCAGTTCGGCATCCTTGTTGTCGATATCCAACCCTTCGAACGGACCGTGAATGCCCACCCGGCCTTGGTGCCCGTCCAACATGTGTCGGGCAGCAGAGATCAGGTCGTCACGATCCTTGGTCAAAGCATCAAGGGTCATGAAATCCTGCAGCTCGACGTCACGGTCGGCATCAAACAACCAGTCGCGATGGTCCGGGATCTGAGATGCCCGCAGGCAGGCGCCAATCTTTAGGGGTGTCATCATGGTACTCCTTGAGGTCGTGGAATGCGAAAGACGGCCAACAGGGCCAGCACCGTCACGGCGGCCATCAGGGCAAAACTGGATGTGGCACCAAAGTGTTCGGTTATTGTGGCGAAAAGAAACGGCGCTCCGGCGTTCAGCGACAGGCGAACGATTGCTATCCAACCCAGTCGCGCACCATAGTCTTTGCCACCAAACAACGCCAAGGGCAGCGTGCCGCGAATAATGGCCCGCAAACCGTCGCCAAGACCATACAGAACGGCAAAGATTGCAAGACCGACGAAACTGGCCCCAAACCCCAGAACCACCGCGAATGACAGCAGAATGATCAACAGGCTGATCGCCGTGGTCCATATCGGGTGAAGCGCGCGCCCGAACATCATTTCGAGCAGACGGCCAGCGGTTTTGGCCGGCCCGATCAAGGCGCCCGCTGCGGCAGCAGCCACGGCGGAATGCCCAAGATCGCGGGCATTTGTTTCCCACAGCACCATCAAGGCACCAAAGTAAAACCCGGCCAACGCCAAGGCGATTGTCGTCCAGATCATCCCGCGGCGACGTGCATCGCCTTGCAGCCTGGGCCAATCTTGTGAACCGGTTTGCGGCTGTGCCGGATCAATGCCGTGTGCCGGGCGCAATGCCACCCAATGCAATGGTGCGCATACAAGAAGGTTGAAAGCGCCAAGCGCGACCCATGTGGCTTGCCATCCCCATCCATCTGCCAAGAACAAGGTCAACGGCCAGAAAATGGTGGACGCGAAACCACCCATGAGCGTCACCATGCCAATGCCCTGACGTGCAGATCGGCCCGATCTTATCTGTGCAATCGCGGCAAAGGCCGTGTCATACAGCACGAACATCGCAACGATATCGATGACAAGGATGCCCAGAAACACCCCTGGGGCCGAATTGGCGAGCGCCAGGCCGAGTGTGGCGAAAAAGGCCGCGATCGACCCGATGGTCAAGACAATGCGGCCACCAAAGCGATCCACCGCTTTGCCGGCGACCGGGGCTACGAGTCCACTGAAAAACAGGGCGAGCGACAACTGCCCAAAAATGGCGCTGGTGCTCAGCCCCAAATCCAAGGCCATCCGTGGCAACTGAACCGAAAATGCATAGATCAGTGTCCCGAACCCGATCGTCTGGGTGACACCGATGGCAAAGATCGGACCGTGGCGCTGCCACCAAGTGGCAGCCATGCCGTCAGCCAGCACTTTGTGACCGATAGGCCATACGCCCGGCCACCATGGTTATTCGAATGGCAGGCGTCAGACCATCAGGCCAGTCCACAAGCACGAGGTCCGCGCGTTTGCCGACGGCAATCGAACCGCGATCGTGCAATTGCATTGCCTTGGCCGGTCCACTGGAAACCAGCGACCAAATTTTCAACCGGTCGGCCCGCCGCTCTCTATCCAGCCGGTCCACGGCAGCCAACATCGCGGGGTAGTAATAGTCAGAGGCCAGAACATCACACAAACCCGCTTCTACCATGTCCGCGGCACCCAAGGACCCGATGTGGCTGCCGCCTCGTACCACGTTCGGCGATCCAAAAATGATGGTATCGCCAGCGTCCCGCGCATCCTGTGTTGGACCCATTGTCATTGGAAATTCAGTCGTTCGCGCGCCAATCTCGCGGTAGAACTGCCGTGTTTCAGCTTGGGTGTCATCGTGGCTGAGCATGGGTATGCCCTTTGCCCGCGCCTTATCGGCCACAGCCCGGATCTGTGCCACAACATCCGGGCGGCGCGCCCAAATGCGACGGATCATTTCCATGAACTCGTCCATACTCATCCCCGCGCGAACAGCGGTTTTTGACCAGCGTTCCACCAGTTGAGGGTCATCCATTTCCGCAACGGCAAAGTCGGGGCTATGTTCGAACAGTCGTTGTTGAATGGGCGTATCAAAACTCCGCATGGCCATCGATAGGTGGTCATTGAAGGCCAGCGAAGGCTTGAGTGGGCCGGACATCGCCCAATCCAGCGTTTCCAACGCTTCATTGGCAAAGGTTTCCCACCGCAACTGGATCCGGTTTTCGACTGTCAGCCGCCCGGCCAAGGTGCGGATCGCCTCCATCATTTCTCGTCCGCGCGCCACGCTGCGCAGACCAGGCTCGTAACTGAGCGTGATCGAATGGTACGTCGTGGCAATGCCATTGGCGGCGAGCTGTCGATCTGTTTCCAGTACCGCGGTTTCCATCGGGAAATACACACCCGGTCGCGGCATGACCTGTCGTTCGAACGCATCGCCGTGCACGTCGATCAAAGCCGGGGCCAGTACAAGGCCGCGGGCATTGATTTTCTCTCCTATGACGGGGCCTCCAATGTCCACGATCGTGTCACCATCGACCGTCACCGAAGTTTCAACGATCTGGTCTTGCAGGAGAACCTGCGCTCCCTCGAATGTCAGCGTCATGGCTGTCGCCCCATGGAAAACGTCTATCTCTCAACCGGCAGGGCCAAACGCAGGCATCGTCAACCCGGTCTTCGTTTTGAACACGCGGTCAGCGCGCGCATTCGCCATCCTATGAAGGCAAACTTGCCACGCGTCACGCCAGTCAATACTGAAAACCCGGCAGATTAGGGCCTGTGCGTCGAGTGATGCGTCAAGCCACCCCGATACAGTCGAACCAATCGGCGAGACCGATGACACCAATGTTTCGGTATTGCTACAGTTTTATGACAAGTCGAGACGCAAAGCGCGAGCTGGTCCAAATTGCTTTTGAACCGGCTCGGCAAGAGGGGTCTCGTCATTCGGCAGCGTGAGCCAGTTGAACAAGATTGTCGTCTGCGAGTGGTGTGACTTTTTCCGGTTTGGCCTTGGGGCGTTTGACACCGAAGAGGGCGAAGGCCGGAGGTGTGAAGTAAAAGGATATCACGGTCGACAGCAAGACGCCCCCCGCGATGGCCACAGCGAAGGGCGGCCAGAACCCACCTCCCTCAAGTATCAGAGGCAAAAAGCCGCCAAATGTGGTTATTGTGGTCGAAACGATATGGCGGCTTGATCCGGCGACAACCCGCGCCATGGTAGAACGGTCACCGGTCGCTGCATCCGGATCTTGCTGCAAACCAGTCAGGATAATGATGGCCGCGTTGATCGATACACCGATCGAACCGATCACGCCGATGATCGCTTGAATG
>CAWUIW010000124.1:0-9715 GCA_963922515.1 uncultured Rhodobacterales bacterium
AGAATCGGTTGCTCACAGACGAGGCATCCGGCGGCGCGCGAAGGCAACGGCATGCGCGCGACACAAAGAGCCTTTAAGATTTTTGCTCGTTTTTGAGGGTCCATGATGACGCACCCTCTGGCCTCAAAACCCAAACTGCATGCTTTTGCATACGAATTGTGAAACAAGTCAAAATGTTACCATATTGTTTTTACTTCTTATTTACATACTCTGTCAACGAATTCGGTTCGCTGAGTGAAAATCTTCTCGAGATTTTCGCATTTGACATAGCGCAAAGTTGCTCTGTTGGCGCGTTTCGTATCCTAAAGAAAGTGACCGTTGCCGAAGGCATTTTCATCAATCAGAGCACGGTCTTTGGTGGAGGAGATTTCATGTCGCCCAAAGATATTGAAGCCGTAACCGAATGCACGCCTACCCCCCATGTCGATGCGGCGGGATACGCTGCTGACTATGCGCGATCCGTAACCGATCCGGAAGACTTCTGGTCAGGCAAAGCACAGCGGATCACTTGGATGAAGCCATTCACCAAAGTCAAAAACACATCGTTCGAGCCCGGCAATATCGACATTCGCTGGTTCGAGGATGGCACGTTAAACGTGTCTTCCAATTGTATTGACCGGCACCTTGCCACGCGTGGTGATCAGACGGCGATCATCTGGGAACCGGATGATCCGACCAAGGATGATACCCAGCACATCACCTACGCCGAGCTTTACAAGTCGGTCGGCAAAATGGCGAATGTACTTAAGGGTCTTGGCGTCGAAAAAGGCGACCGGGTCATCATCTACCTCCCGATGATTCCCGAAGCGGCCTATGCGATGCTGGCATGCGCACGCATTGGAGCCATCCATTCCATCGTTTTCGCCGGTTTCTCCCCGGACGCGCTCGGGGCGCGGATCAATGGTTGTGACGCAAAAGTCGTCATTACCGCGGATCACGCGCCCCGAGGCGGACGAGAGACGCCGTTGAAATCCAATGCTGACACCGCATTGCTGCACTGTAAGGAAGACGTGCAGTGCCTGGTGGTCAAGCGCACCGGCGGTCAGACCACGTGGACTGGCCGTGACCACGATTACAACGCACTGGCCGCGGTTGCGTCTGCCGACTGCCCGCCGGAAGAGATGAACGCCGAAGACCCATTGTTCATCCTTTACACATCGGGATCCACAGGTCAGCCAAAAGGCGTGGTTCATACAACAGGTGGCTACCTCGTGTACGCTTCGCTGACGCACGAGGTGGTCTTTGACTATCACGACGGCGACGTATTCTGGTGCACGGCAGATGTCGGTTGGGTCACAGGCCACAGCTATATCGTATATGGCCCACTCGCGAATGGTGCGACGACCGTGATGTTCGAAGGTGTGCCAACCTATCCAGATGCCGGGCGTTTCTGGGAGGTCTGCGCCAAGCTGAAAGTCAACCAGTTCTACACCGCTCCCACGGCCATCCGCGCGTTGATGGGACAGGGCCCGGAATGGGTCGAAAAGCATGACCTGTCCAGCCTGCGCGTTCTGGGCTCTGTCGGCGAGCCGATCAACCCCGAAGCCTGGAACTGGTACAATGACATCGTCGGAAAGGGTCGTTGCCCGATCGTGGACACGTTCTGGCAAACCGAAACCGGTGGTCACATGCTGACCCCGCTGCCATTTGCCACAAAGCTGAAGCCCGGCGCGGCGCAGCAACCCTTCTTCGGCGTACAACCCGTCGTCTTGGAACCGACCAGCGGCGAGGTGATCAAGGGCAACGGCGTTGAAGGTGTCCTGTGCATGAAAGACAGCTGGCCCGGTCAAATGCGCACCGTTTGGGGCGATCATGAACGGTTCGAGAAAACCTATTTCAGCGACTACAAAGGTTACTATTTCTCCGGCGACGGATGCCGCCGCGACGAAGACGGCGATTACTGGATCACCGGGCGTGTGGATGACGTGATCAACGTGTCGGGCCACCGCATGGGCACAGCCGAAGTGGAAAGTGCGCTGGTGGCGCATGCCGCAGTGGCAGAGGCTGCGGTCGTCGGCTACCCCCATGATGTCAAAGGTCAGGGCATCTATGCTTACGTCACCCTTATGGGCGGCGAAGAGCCGACCGAAGATCTGCGCAAGACGCTGGAAAAATGGGTTCGGGCAGAAATTGGTCCTATCGCAAAACCGGATCTGATCCAGTGGGCACCCGGCCTTCCGAAAACCCGCTCGGGCAAGATCATGCGCCGGATCCTGCGCAAGATCGCAGAGGACGATTTCGGGTCGTTGGGGGACACTTCGACACTTGCGGATCCGTCGGTCGTGGATGACCTGATCGCCAACCGCATGAACCGGACGGACGCATGATGGACGGTGCAGCAAAAACCCTGACCCGCCCCGTTAACGTTATCTTGCTTGGGCCTCCGGGCGCAGGCAAGGGCACGCAAGCCGAGATCCTGGTCAAGAACTGCGGAATGCTACAGCTTTCGACCGGCGACATGCTGCGCGAAGCCAAGGCCAGCGGTTCGGAAATGGGCCAGCGTGTTGCAGATGTGATGGCCCGGGGCGAGCTTGTCACTGACGATATCGTCATTGGACTGATCGAAGAGAAACTTCTTTCAACCGAAGCCAACGGCTTCATCTTTGACGGCTTTCCGCGAACGCTTGCGCAAGCCGATGCGCTGATGGCGCTTCTGGCCAAAACCGGGCTGAGACTGGACGCGGTAATCGAACTACAGGTCGACGACGAAGTTCTGGTCGACCGCATCGTGGGTCGCGCGGAACAAGCCCGCGCAGCCGGTCGGCCGGTGCGCGCGGACGACAACGCCGAGAGCCTGAAACTCAGGCTGATGGAATACTACAAAAAGACCGCCCCGCTTATTGGCTACTTCCACGCCAAGGGGCTGCTTCAAAGCATCGGTGCCATGGGCGGCATCGACGAAATCGCGGGCGACCTCGCAAAAGTCATTAAAAACCACGCGGCCTGAAAACCGCACACTCTGGCGCCAACTTGCGCCTCAACGTAGCCAAGGAGGAGAGCCAGAAATGGCGGAACAATCCACCACTTCAACTCAAGTCGGATCGGAGGCCAGTACCTACTGGTCTACAAACATCCGCATCATCGGCGTGTGCCTCGCTATATGGGCGCTCGTTTCTTTTGGATTTGGGATCATCTTGCGCCCACTGCTTTCGGGCATCCAGGTCGGGGGCACTGACCTCGGGTTCTGGTTCGCACAGCAAGGATCGATCCTCGTCTTCCTAGCGCTGATCTTTTTCTACGCCTGGCGGATGAACAAGCTCGACCGTGAACACGGCGTCGACGAGGAGTAATTCCCCATGGATCAGTTTACACTCAACCTTCTCTTTGTGGGCGCGTCTTTTGCGCTTTACATCGGTATCGCGATTTGGGCCCGCGCGGGCTCCACGTCAGAGTTTTACGCCGCCGGACGCGGCGTTCACCCAGTCACCAACGGGATGGCAACTGCCGCAGACTGGATGTCGGCGGCATCGTTCATTTCGATGGCTGGCCTCATCGCCTTTACGGGCTATGACAACTCTTCCTTCCTGATGGGTTGGACAGGTGGCTACGTGCTCTTGGCCCTTTTGCTTGCGCCGTATCTGCGCAAGTTTGGCAAGTTCACCGTATCCGAGTTCATCGGCGACCGGTTCTATTCGCCCACAGCGCGGCTGGTGGCCGTGATCTGCCTGCTGACTGCGTCGATCACTTATGTGATCGGTCAGATGCAAGGGGTCGGTATTGCCTTTGGCCGCTTCCTCGAGATCGATACAACCTGGGGCCTACTGATCGGCGCTTGTGTGGTGTTCGCTTACGCCGTGTTCGGCGGCATGAAGGGCGTGACCTATACGCAGGTAGCGCAATACTGCGTGTTGATCACCGCCTACACAATCCCGGCGGTCTTCATTTCGCTGCAACTGACTGGCACGCCGATCCCGGCCCTCGGCCTATTCGGAGAGCATACCGCGTCGGGCGAGCCGCTTTTGGCGAAGCTCGATCAGATCGTGACCGATCTGGGCTTCAACGAGTACACAGCGGCCCACGGTTCGACCATCAACATGGTGCTCTTTACCCTGTCCCTGATGATCGGGACCGCGGGTCTGCCTCACGTCATCATGCGCTTCTTCACGGTGCCCAAAGTGTCTGACGCCCGTTGGTCGGCCGGCTGGACCCTCGTGTTCATTGCACTGCTGTACCTGACAGCCCCGGCTGTAGGTGCTATGGCCCGGCTGAACATCTCGGACCTGATGTGGCCCAACGGCACGAATGCAGAAGCCGTGAGCGTCGAGCAGATCGAAACTGCACCAGAGTACGCTTGGATGGCGACGTGGCAGAAGACTGGTCTTCTGGATTGGGAAGACAAGAACGGCGACGGCAAGATCCAGTACTACAACGACAAGAACGCCGATCTGCAGGAAAAGGCTGCCGCGAATGGCTGGGAAGGCAATGAGCTGACCAAATTCAACCGCGACATCCTGGTTCTGGCCAACCCCGAGATTGCAAGCTTGCCAGGTTGGGTCATTGGCCTTGTGGCAGCGGGCGGCTTGGCGGCCGCGTTGTCCACGGCGGCGGGTTTGTTGCTAGCCATCTCGTCGGCGGTGTCTCATGACCTTCTCAAGGGTCAGCTGACACCGAACATGTCGGAGAAGTCCGAGCTGATGGCCGCGCGGATCTCGATGGCGGCGGCGATTGTGGTGGCGGTCCTGTTGGGGCTGAATCCACCAGGCTTTGCGGCGCAAACCGTGGCTCTGGCCTTTGGTCTTGCAGCGGCATCGATCTTCCCGGCGCTGATGATGGGGATTTTCTCGACCCGCATCAACAACACCGGCGCTGTTGCAGGTATGCTGGCCGGTCTGATCGTGACCCTGCTTTACATCTTCCTGCACAAAGGCTGGTTCTTTATCCCGGACACCAACACGTTCACGGATGCAGACCCACTGCTTGGCCCGATCAAGTCGACGTCATTCGGCGCAATCGGGGCAATGGTCAACTTCGCTGTCGCCTATGTTGTGGCCGGCATGACCAAGGAAACACCGCAGCACATCAAGGAGCTCGTTGAAAGCGTTCGCATCCCACGTGGTGCCGGCGCAGCTGTCGACGGCCACTGATGTCACGCGGGCGCCGACTTCCCCATCCCGGCGCCCGCACCATGCCCTCTGCCCTGCCCGCCAAATCGCGGGCAGGCATTCTCTTATCCCGGATCGCGCCATGACCCTTTCCAGCGACCTAACACAATTCCTTGCCTCTGTTCATCCGTACGACAGCCTGAGCGATATGGATGTGCGGGCACTGGCCGAACGCTGCTCGGCTCTGCACATACGCGCAGGTGATACGTTGTTTTCTGTTGGTGATCCGCTGGACGATCTTTACGTGATTGTCACGGGCGAGATGGAAATGCTGGACGATGCAGATGTGCAGATCTCGCTTCTTGGCCCCCGCAATTCTTTCGGCGAGCGCGCACTGTTAAAACGGGATGCCGCCACCCGAACCGCTATCGCCGTGTCGGACACGGCGATGATCGTTGTGCCCGGCGCTACGTTCTACGCGCTGGTCGACGCGCATCCGACCGTTGCCAAATTCTTCGATCGGCGGCGCAAAGCGCAGGACACTGACAAAGATCTGGCGACGATGCAGGTTGAACGGCTCATGACCCGAAACCCGCTGACAGTCGAAGGGGCGATACCCATTCGCGCCGCAGCGTCCTTGATGCATGAGCGCCATATCTCTTCAGTTTGCGTCGGCACACCGGTTGCGTTTGAGGGCATCGTAACCTTACGCGACCTCAACAGCCGCGTGATCGTTCAGGGTACCGATGCCGATACGCCGATCCGGTCAATCATGACCCCAGCGCCGCTTGCGCTGCGCCCGGATGCCCTGGTCACGGACGTGCTGCACCTGATGGTCGAACGCGGCATCGGTCATGTGCCGATCCTGCACGATGACACGTTGCTCGGGATTGTGACCCAGACTGACCTGACCCGAGCCCAGGCCACGACCTCGGCCGATCTCGTCGGGCGTATTGCACACGCCACGTCTGCGGCAGAAATGGCCCGCGTGACAGCTGAAATCCCGCAACTTCTGGCGCAGCTGGTAGAGGCGGGCAACCGGCACGAGGTTGTGACCCGCCTGATCACGGACATCGCCGATACAGCCACACGGCGTCTGCTGGCGCTCGCCGAAGAGAAACTTGGACCGCCGCCCGTGCCCTATCTCTGGCTCGCCTGCGGCAGTCAGGGCCGACAGGAACAAACCGGTGTCTCGGACCAGGACAACTGCCTTATCCTGTCGGACGAGGTGCGCGACGCAGACCGGCCTTATTTCGCGGCACTGGCGAAATCCGTCTCTGACGGGCTGGACACCTGCGGGTACTTTTACTGTCCGGGCGACATGATGGCGACAAATCCGCGCTGGTGCCAGCCACTGGCGGTCTGGCGAAAATATTTCCAAGCCTGGATTGCAGCGCCGAACCCAGAAGCGCAGATGCTGGCCTCGGTCATGTTTGACCTGCGCCCCATCGGGGGCGAAGAAGCCCTGTTTGACGGTTTGCAAGCCGAGGTGCTTGAAGCCGCATCCAAAAATTCGATCTTCACGGCGCACATGGTTTCGAACTCGCTCAAGCATGCTCCACCGCTGGGTTTGCTGCGCGGCCTCGCCACCATTCGATCAGGCGAGCACCGCAATGCGTTGGATCTGAAACACAACGGCGTTGTGCCAATCGTGGATCTTGGCCGGATCTATGCCTTGCTTGGTCGGCTTCGCCCTGCAAACACCCGGGCGAGGCTCACGGCCGCGATCGAAACCGGAGCGGTTTCGAAAAGTGGTGGAGCTGACCTGTTGGACGCCTATGACCTGATTGCGGAAACGCGCCTTGAACACCAGATGCGCGAAGTGCGCTCCGGGCAGGCTCCTTCAAATTTTCTGAACCCCGCTACCCTATCGGATTTCGAGCGCAGCCATTTGCGAGACGCTTTTGTCGTCGTCAAAACGATGCAATCCTCGGCGGGATCAGGGAAAGGCGCATTGGGGTAAGCCATGTTTCTAGAACTATTGGCCACGATATTTGCCGGTATTGCCTGCGCAGGCATTGCCATGATCGCGAACCTTGCGACCGGGCGCCGCCTGCCGCGTTGGATCGTCCCGATTGCTGCAGGGCTTGGCATGCTGGCAACGACCATCTCCAGTGAATACACGTGGTATGGGCGAACGGCAGAAAGACTACCCGAGGGTTTGACTGTTGCCATGACGGTCGAGGAACAAAGCTGGTTCCGCCCGTGGACACAGATCTGGCCCTACACCAAGCGATTTGTCGCGGTCGATCAGGGCACCGCCCGCAGTCACGAAAACCAGCCCCAACAAAAGCTTGTCGACCTTTACTTTTTCGGTCGATGGTCGCCGGTCAATCAGGCACCGATGCTCTTTGATTGCGCGGGGGCTCAGGCCGCGCTGTTGATTGACGGCGCAGAGTTTGCCTCGGATGGCAGCCTGAAAAATGCGGCATGGGAACCACGTGCACCGGACGATCCCGTGCTCATTCTGGCATGTGAGGCGTGAGGGATGGAGCGGCTAGGCCTGCGAATTCGGGTGTTCCTGTTTTTCGGGCTTCTCGCAGGGGGCTCTATCGTGATCCTTGCGGGCGCAATCGCGCTGGTGGTGTCGCGCGCCGATCCGCCGCTGTCGACGGCACCGTTCGTGACCGCCGCAATTGTGTTTGCGCTTTTGAATACTGGATTGCTGGCTGGTGTCTGGTTGCTTTTTGATGAAAACGTCGCCAAGCCGATCAACCGACTGTCCGCCAACCTGCGCACCCGCGCGCATGCTGGGGTCGACCGCGATCTTGACGCCGCAGATGCGCGGTACTTGGGAGATCTGGCCCCCGCTGCGATCGCGCTTTCAGAACAGGCGGCCACCAGCGTCGAAGACACCGCCGCGCGCATTGCTCAGGAAACCGAACGGTTGGGCGCTGAGCACAGTCGGCTTGCTGCACTTCTGACAGAAAGCCCGATTGCGACGGTTCTTCTCAACCCCGCGCAAGAAATTGTCCTGTATGACGCTCAAGCCGCGGCGATCCTGTCGGAAATTGCCGTGCCACGCTTGAAAGCCCCATTGGCTGACTACTTTGAAATGACCTCGCTTAACTCGGCCGTTGCCGCGTTGGACGCAGCTGGCAGCGACGTATCGTTTACATTTCACCCGCGGGGGTCCGGCGCGCCGCTTGGAGCGCGGGTCAAAGCGCTTGGCGCCGATGGTCACATCATCTTCATAGACCCGCCAGCAGGCACAGCGGACCATGTTGGTCAACGCCCTCTGGTTTTCGATTTCGATCTGATGGCTCCCGAGCGGACCAGCATGATCCATGACACGCCATTGTCCGAGATTTGCTTTGTGATACTCGATCTCGAAACCACGGGGCTTTCAGTCAGTGCCGATGACATCATACAGATCGGCGCTGTCAGGGCTCTCAATGGCGTCATTGTGCCGGGTGAAGAGATTTCGACATTCGTCAACCCGGGCCGCCCCATTCCACCGGCGTCTACCCGAGTGCACCGCATTACAGATGACCACGTCCGGGACGCTCCGGTTGTATCTGTCGCGATGCAGTCGCTGTGCCAGTTTGCGCATGACGCGGTGCTGGTCGCGCACAACGCCCCCTTTGATATCGGCCTGTTGAAACGTCATTCGCAGGGAACCGACGCGGTATGGGACCACCCGGTGCTCGACACGGTGCTTTTGTCTGCGGTGGCCTTTGGCACGACAGAGGAGCATTCTCTTGACAGTCTTTGCGACAGACTTTCGATTGAGATTGCCCCGGAAGAAAGACACACCGCGATCGGAGACGCACGGGCCACAGCCGAGGCTTTGATCAAACTCATCGGCGTGATTGAAAGCAAGGGTTTGACCACGTTCGGGGAACTCGAGCCCGAGTTAAACCGTCAAGCACGCCGCCTTTATACGAACGCCAACGCCTGACCGGCACCTAAAAGTCGTCGTGTCGATCGCCTCGCAGGATCGCCTTGCGCGTGTTTTCTGCCCGAACTTTCAGGGTATACCGCCGATCCATGCGCGCCACGCTCGCCACGACCAAAAGCACCGCCAGCAGTATATCCATGCCCGAAAGTATGTTGATAAGAGTGTCCATACCGCATTCCTTCAGCCTACATTTGGTAATCTAGAGCACAAGACGAACGCGTCGACCCTTTCACCGCGGCGGCCGCCAAAACACGCATGACACAACGGTTGCTGCGTCAAAACGGGCTGGAGCGTGCGACCGATAGCATGCCGCCGGTCCGGACTGGTCATGAAGACGGCCAAGTTTTTTTGCACGCGACTTGTGAGCTGGCTGAACATGGTCCTGTCCTCGCCGTCATGGCATGGCAAAGGCGCCTTGCGGCGACGGTCTCTCACGGCCTAAAGGCGACGGTTTGAAAATCGAGGGCCCTGTCCCCACTTCATGTATCTGGAAAATCTACAAGATGCAATCTGACATTCGAAGACCAACTTCCAAGCCTAGGTCATTCGCTGCACGCTTACGACCACACCATGCTCAGAGACGCTTTTGGACACTCTTTCAGCACGTTCAAGCAACCAGTCAAATCCCACCACCTTAACCCGATGACGGGCGCCATTTAGTGAAGCCAAGACCTCCTTTTGTTCGGACGTCAAAGTGCTTTCCAAACCAACAACGACCAAACAATCTGGGTCAGAAAATCCCGGAAAGACGTCTTTCACAGTTCCGATGTGG
>CAWUIW010000125.1:0-9577 GCA_963922515.1 uncultured Rhodobacterales bacterium
CCATGGACACCGCTCAACGTGGCATGGGCGTGGACTGGATGACGGCCAAGGAGCTCATCGAGCGCACAATGGTTGCCGCCAAGGCCCACCCGATGCAACCGCGCGTTGCCTGTGGCGCCGGTACGGACCAAAGGCCGCTGATCGAACTGACCGATGCGGATGCCATTCTTGCGGCGTATTTGGAGCAAGCCGAGGCGATTGAAGCTGTGGGGGGGCAACTCATCCTTATGGCGTCTCGTGCGTTCACCGCTATTGGCGCCAAGCGCGACGACTACGCCAGGGTTTATCGTGAATTGATCGATGGCGCGGCAGAGCCGGTGATCCTGCATTGGCTTGGCGACATGTTCGACCCGGCATTGGCTAGATACTGGGGATGTGGATCCGTGGCGGAAGCCAGTGATTTCGTATTGGCTCTCATCGAAGAAAATCCAAGCAAGGTGGATGGGATCAAAATCTCGCTGCTGGATCAGGCGCATGAAGAGGCGTTTCGGGCGCGTCTGCCAACCGGCGTGCGGCTCTATACCGGTGATGATTTCAACTATGCGGATTTGATCGCCGGCGATGACGTGTACTTCAGCCACGCCTTGCTGGGGATATTTGCGAGCATAGCGCCCGCAGCGTCGCAGGCGTTAGAGGCCTTGGCACAGGGCGATTTGCGGACGTATCGCGCCTTGTTCGAACCAACCGTGCCGCTCAGCCGTGAGATATTCAGAGCGCCAACGCGGTTTTACAAGGCAGGTATCGCGTTTCTGGCCTGGCTCAACGGGTATCAAGGCCATTTCATTATGCCCGGCGGTTTTCAATCGAGCCGAGACATCACACACTACGCCTCCGTGTTTCGGTTGGCCGATCAGGCGCGTTTGCTTCTGGACCCTGACCTTGCTGAGATCCGGATGAGGCAGTTGCTGATCTTGCACGGGATCGAAGCATAGGGCGAAAATGGGACGTCGACCGACCATTCTGGATGTGGCGAAACACGCGGGTGTTTCGAAGTCGACGGTCAGCCTTGTGCTGCAAGCAAGCCCCACCGTGAAGGACACGACACGCGAAGCGGTCAAGCGGGCGATGGCGGAAATCGGGTATGTCTACAACCGATCTGCAGCCACATTGCGCTCTGCCTCGTCGGGCATGATTGGATTGGTGATCAACGATTTGCGCAACCCGTTCTTCACCGAGTTTGCCGCGTCCTTGCAAATGCATCTTGCGGACAACGGCTATGCCACGGTGATCGCGAACACGGACGAAGACCCGGATCTGCAGCGGCGCATGATCTCGTCGCTGGTGGAACATGGCGTTTCTGGGCTGATCTTGTCGCCGGCCTATGGTTGCGAAAAGGAAACGTTGGCCGCGATCCAAGCCGCCGGTGTGCCCACCATTCAGGTCCTGCGGCGGCTCGACAGTGACGAGCCGCAATTTCCATTCATCGCCCCGGATTATCAACGTGGCAGCGCCCTTGCGACGCGTCATCTGTTCGACATGGGCTGTGTCCGCGTTGCCTTTCTGGGGGGGCTCGATGGGCGACTTGTCACGCAAGAGCGCATGAGTGGGTACTTGTCCGCGCTTCAGGTGGCGGGCGTGGAACCGGTGGTACTGACCGGCGAAGCGACCCGTTCATTCGGCAAATCCATGACAGCGCAACTGATCGCGCAACATCCGGAAGTGGATGGTGTTTTGTGTTTCAACGACCTCGTTGCGCTTGGTGTTCTGGCTGCCTGCGCCGAGCATGGACCGCAGGTTGGCACGGACATCAGGGTTGTCGGCATTGATGATATCGAGGATTGCCGAGACAGTTTTCCAAGCCTGAGCTCTGTCAGTTGCGCCATTCCGGCTCTTTCCCGGGCAACAGCGGACATGATGATCGCGTGGATACAGAACGGTTCTGTCCCGGCGATGACAACGCGATGCGACGTCAAGCTGGTGCAGCGGGCCTCAAGCGCTTGATGCCTGTCACAGATTTGCGCGGCGACGCGCAAAGGATAGGCGCAAGACATGGTCGATCCGGAGAAGCCACTCATTTTTGCAGCTTGTCACCGGACAAATTCACGTGTCGGTTGGCGGCATGAAACTCAGCGGCCCCTTCCTTTTTATTCTGGTCACGCTTGCGATCGATGCCATTGGCATCGGCATCGTTTTTCCAATCATGCCGGACTTGATGGATCGGGTCGGGGCGGACACCACCGCCGAAGGGGCGTTTTGGGGCGGCATCATGATGTCCGCTTATGCGGCAGCGATGTTCCTGTTTGGTCCGATCATCGGCAGCCTGTCCGATGCCTATGGACGGCGCCCGATCCTGATTGCCGCGCTGGCCACATTGACCATCGATTATGTGATCATGGCGTTGGCAGAAACCTACTGGGTCTTGCTGATTGGGCGGGTTTTGGCCGGCATGGCCGGGGCGACTTACATCACTGCGACAGCGTATATCGCTGACATCTCTGCGCCGGAAGAGCGCGCCGCGCGGTTCGGCATGGTTGGGGCCGCTTTCGGCATCGGGTTTGTTTTGGGACCGGCGTTGGGCGGCGTTGCGTCTGGTTGGCATATCACCGCGCCATTCTGGATCGCCGCGGCTCTGTCGGCGCTGAACGTGGGCTTCGGGATCTTCGTGTTGCCAGAGTCCCTGAAACCCGAAAATCGCCGCCCGTTCGGCCGCCGAGATATGAATCCTTTTGCAAGCATTTTTCGTGCATTCGCGATACCCGGTTTGGCCATTCCACTGATCTGCATTTTCGTGTTCGAGTTTGCCAACATGGTCTACCCGACGCTTTGGGCGTTTTGGGGCCGCGAAGTGTTTGGCTGGGATGGCTTTACAATCGGTTTGTCACTGTCCGCTTATGGCGTGCTGATCGCGGGTGTTCAGGCCGGGGTTTTGCCGCAACTCACCCGGCGCATTGGCGATTACCGGACCTTGTTGCTTGCAACAGGTGCCGCCGTGATCGGCATGGTAGGCTTTGGGGTGTCATCGACTGTGTGGGCGGTTGCAGTTTTTTTGCCGATCGCGGCCTTATCTGACATGGCACCGCCTGTGATGACCGCGTTTGCCGCCAACAGTGCCGATGAAGATCAGCAAGGTCTGGTCCAAGGCGTTATTGCATCCTTGTCTTCTGTCGCGGCGGTTGCGGCACCGCTTGCGTTGACCGGCATATTCGAAGCGTTCGTCAGCGCGCCCGGCCCTTATGTTCCGGGTGCGCCATTTTTCGTTGCCGCAGTGTTGGTCTTGCTGATTGTGCCGCTCATGCTGCGCATGAACCGACAAACGCCCCATGGGCCGCGGTAGCCAACTGGCTAGGCTTTGGCTTTCTGCAGGTTTGGATCCAGTAGCGGCTTCAGCGATGCGGTGGCGTCATACCGCACACCGGCAATATCGATGCTCCAAGGACCTGCCTCGACGATGTCCTTGGTCAGCGGTTCATCCAGCTCCGCAAACCCGATACCGACGGCACCGCCCAAGGTATGCCCGTATCCGCCCACTTGGATGTATCCGACTTCTTTGTCCCCAAGATAGATCATCTCGTTTGAATGCAGCAGGGGGGCAGGGTCAGTCAGCTGGAACTGCAGCATGCGGGTTTTGGGGATGCCTTGTGCCTTGATCGCGGCCAAGGCGTCACGCCCAATGAAACCACCGGGCTTGTCGAGCTTCACGGCAAAACCAAGCCCAGCCTCGATAGGGTTGTCGGTGTTGTCGACATCGATCCCGAAATCGCGATACGCCTTTTCAAGCCGCAGCGAGTTTAGCGTCTGCATGCCGGCGTTGCGAATACCGAGGTCGCGGCCTGCCTCCATGATGAGGTCATAGGTCTGGACCGCTTGTGTTGCGGGCACGTGCAGCTCCCAACCCAGCTCGCCGATGAAGGTGACGCGATACGCCAGAACATTGGCATACCCCACATCGATTTCGCGGGCCGACATGAAAGGGAAGCCTTGGTTTGACAGGTCTGCACCGGAAATTCGTTGCAATAGCTCTCGTGACTTGGGGCCATGTACATTGATCTGGGTGCGGCCCGCTGTGACGTCGGTGACAACGACGAACTCTCCGTCGTTGATATGGCGGCGCATCCGCATTTCCGTGTGGCCATGCGAATTCTCGCCGACAACCACCATGTACTTGTCGTGCGCGAGCCGCGTCACTGTCAGATCGGCTTCGAACCCACCTTGTTCATTGACCCACGCTGTGTAAACCACTCGGCCGTTTTCAACATTGACCTCATTGCAGGACAAGCGGGACAGAAGGGCACAGGCATCCCACCCTTCAACCATGAAGCAAGACATCGACGTCATATCCATGACAATCACGGCCTCGCGCGCGGCCTTATGCTCTTCTGCGTGCCAATCGAACCAGTTCTGGCGATACCACGAATAAGTGTCCACCTTGGCGGCCTCGGGCGTCGGTGCAAACCAGTCTGGCTGTTCCCAGCCATGACCTTCTGCAAAGTAGGCGCCAGCAGCCTTCAGCCGGTCATACAGCACCGACCGTTTGACATCGCGCGCACTTTTGAATCCCTCATTCGGGAAATGCTGGCCAAAGGACTTGCCCAGCAACTCGGGGGTCCGGTCGCGGCGAAAGGCGGGTGTGGACATGGATTTCGAGAATCGGTTCACGTTGATCCCGGTCACATCCAGTGGCGGCAGACCGTCCACCATCCAATGTGCCAGAACCATGCCGGTGCCAGCCCCATTCAGGATGCCAAGCGAATTCATGCCGCAGGCCACCCAGCAGTTTCTGAGTTCGGGTGTTGGGCCAACAAGCGGGCCAAGATCCGGCGTAAAGCTCTCTGGGCCACAGAACAGTTTCTTGACCCCGTAGTTCATGGTTTCCGGAACGCGCGAATAGGCCAGTTCCAGGTCTGGTCCGACGCGGTCCCAATCTGGCGAAATTTCGCCAAACTGCCAGTCATCGGGAATGCGATCCAGGTTCCAGGTCGCGCCCTTGGGCTCAAAAAGACCAAGCATCATCCCGCCGACTTCCTCGCGGTAATAGGTCCAAGTCGACGGATCCTCCAAGACCGGCAGATCGCGCGGCAGACCGGGAATGGTCTCGGTTATCAGGTAATAGTGTTCAGCGGCTTGCAGGGGCAGGTTCAACCCTGCTTTCGCGCCCAATTGCCGGGACCACATACCGCCACACACAACGACGTTTTCAGCGACAATGGCCTGACCATCTTCGGTTCGCACACCGGTGGCCGTGCCGTTATGTACGGTGATTTCGCCCACGCGCACCTTCTCGAAAACACGGGCGCCACGGTTCTTGGCGCCGCGGGCAAGCGACATGGTGACATCTACGGGATTGGCACGTCCGTCATCCGCGATGTAAAACGCGGCTTTGACGTCTGAAAGGTCCCCGACCGGGAACAGTTGTTGCGCTTCAGCTGGCGATATCTCTTCGTAGTGAATGCCAAACCGCCGCATGAAATTGGCCGTGCGGCGCATTTCATGCACGCGCTCGTCATTGCTGGCAATCTGCAGGTACCCCACATCCCGAAAGCCGGTTGGCACGCCTGTTTCAGCCTCGAGATTGGCATAAAGCTCACGCCCGTGAGTATAGATTGCACATTCTGCTTCCGACTTCAGCAATCCGGCCACGATCAAACCGGCTGCGTGCCATGTCGTGCCTGACGTCACTTGGCCCTGTTCCAATACGACGACATCCGTGTGTCCAAGCTTGGTCAAGTGGTAGGCCGTATTCATTCCGATAGACCCGCCACCGATGATGACCGTCTGGGCGTGAGAGGGCAGTGTGTCGGGCATGATCCTTCGTTTCTCTTGCAGTTTTCTCTAGGGCTAGCAGGGGCGATGTAGAGTTTCAATTGATTGAATGGCCATTCAGTGGGCGGTTGCGCTCCAAGTCGTCATCTGCCTATCCAAAAGGCTTGTTCGCCGCCTGAATTCTGGCGAAGGTTGATCGCAACCAAGAAGGATGCGTCATGGGTGAAGAAGATCTTTATAGTGAACAGTCAATCGCGTTTCTGGAAGAAATGTGGGGTGAAGGGTTCATGTCGCCCGGGGGCGCAGACGAAGTTGGCCGGGTCTTGGATGGGGTTACAGTCAAGGACGCCCGTGTCATGGATATCGGGTGTGGGTCTGGCGCGTGCGCGGTGCTCTTGGTCAAAGAGCACGGCGCTGCACATGTCACAGGAATAGATGTCGAAGATCCGGTTTGTGCGGCCGCCCGGGCTCGGGCCAAGGCTGACGGCGTTGCCGATCGGATCACAATTGACAAGGTTACGCCAGGTCCTTTCCCATTTGGCGATGCTACCTTTGACCTTGTGTTTTCCAAAGACTCGATCATCCACATTCCTGACAAGACCGCGATGGCGGCTGAAGCATTCCGGGTTCTGAAGCCGGGTGGTCAATTCGCGGCTTCAGATTGGTTGATCTCGCATGACGCAGCGCCTTCACCGCAAATGGCAGAGTACATCAAGGCAGAGGACCTGGATTTCCAAATGGCGTCGCCCGCGGTTTATGCGTCGGCGATGGAAGCCGCGGGCTTTGTCGACGTGGAGCTGGTCAATCGTAACCCGTGGTACCGTGAAGTTGCGACAGGCGAACTGGCGTGGCTGCAAGGCCCCGAACGCACCGGGCTGGAGGCCCGATACGGCGCCGAATTCATTAAAGACCAGATCGACATCTGGTCCAAACTTGTGGGGGTTTTGAACCTGGGCGAGCATTGTCCACACCATATCCGGGGCCGCAAACCGGCATGATACCAGCGTTGCCCGCAGAGGCGCTGGTTTTGGAAACGAGGCGGCTTAGGCTAACGCCATACACTGCAGATGATGTGGATATTGCGAAGGCGCTGCTGTGTGATGCTCAGGTTATGCGGTATATGGGAGGCGCTGACACCGAGGACACGGTTGAAGGCCATATGCCGGACGCCATCCGGCGTGGGGCAGGCGGGCGCATTGGCTTTTGGTGCGTGTCGCAACGCGACAGCGGACGAAAGATCGGCGACTGCAACCTGATGCCTCTGCCAATTGACGACGACGACTTTGACTATTCGCAGTTGGTGCCTTTGTCTTATCCCGCGGGTCAGATCGAGCTCGGTTATCTGTTTCTTCCGCAGGACTGGGGCAAAGGCTATGCAACAGAAACCTGCGCGCGCCTTGTGCGGTTTGCCTTTGAAGACACCGATTTGGCCGAACTCGTTTCAACAACAGATCCATCAAACACCCGATCGCAAAACGTGTTGCGGAAGTGCGGCTTTACATATTCAGGTCAGAAAAGGGCCTATGGTCAGGACGGGGTGGACTGGTTTGTTCTGTCCCGCGCCGTTTGGATGGCGCAGACTGCAAAGGCATGACCGGACCGATCCAGCACCTAAGCGCGGACAAGCTGATCCTTGAAACAGATCGGCTGGTCATGACGCCTTTGATCGAAGAAGACGTCGACATCATGACCCAACTGCTCTGCAACGCAGATGTCATGCGGTTTGTCACAGATGCTCCGAAAGCCAAAGAAAACGTGACCCGGGATATGAAAAATGCTGTCCGCCGCGGCGCCGGTGGACGGGTTGGGATTTGGTGCATTCGCGAAAAAGAAACGGGTGGCAAAGTCGGCGATGCGGTGCTGATGCCAGTACCAATCGAACATGACAACTACCAGTGGCACAGCGTCGTTCCAGAGGTGTACCCACCTGCTCAGATTGAAGTTGGATATCTGTTTCTCCCGTCGGTTTGGGGCAGGGGCTATGCCACCGAGGCCTGCGCGCGTCTTTTGGCGTTCGCGTTTGAGGAAACGACGCTGGATGAGATTGTGGCCACGACCGACCCCGAAAACGCCAAGTCTCAGAATGTGCTGCGAAAATGTGGTCTGCGAGCGATTGGTCGCAAACGTGCCTTTGCGTGGGATGATGTGGACTGGTTCGAAATCACACGGGCCGAATGGATGGCTCAGGAGTCGAACCAGTGACCATCCGGGTCGCCGGGGTAAACACCCAGCGACGGGCCATGTGACTGGTACCCGACAAGTCGGCGGATTGGATCCGGATAACCTTCGACAACGTTGCGGGGTAAAGTCAGGTAGTGGTTTTCTTCCTGCCGTAGCCAGCCCAGCGAGTACGTTGTGATCAGGCCAGTGCGGGGATGTCCAGACAGGTTTGCGCCCCCGGCGTGAACCGTAGCGCCCAGATAGAACAGGACAGATCCGCGTGGCATTTTGGCTTGGGTGATGTCGCGTTCCGGTATCCCCGCGATGTCGCGCAGGTCCTGCGAATGCGGCACCACTCGGGTGGCTCCGTTTTCCTGCGTGAAGTCTGTTAGCGACCACATGGCCGAAATCTGAAACTCCACCCCCGGAATGCGGATCGGATAGAAGTCGTCATCCCGGTGCAGAACTTGTGCTTTTTCACCGGGTAGAATCTCGATCGCTGTCGACGATCCGATCCGGTAATTCGTGCAGTGTCTTTTCAAGATCCGGTCCGCGACCCCTAAAACAAGCGGATGGGCCAGAAGCTCTGCGGCGGCCCGGCTGACCCCAAGGATGCCCCCTAGGCGACGTGTTTTGTAGCCATTGAAGTCATTAGAGAACTTATGGCCCTGGGCGTCGAACGGTGCCTGGAAGTCGGCGCAGATTTTGTCCAGAACACTTGCCGCCACAACGTCTGTGACGATCACGCCACCATCCTGCAAAAGCGTCTTGGCCACCTCGGATGGGGTGCAAGCGGCGGGGTATTGAACGATCTCAGGCATAGTCTTCGGCGCTCAGCTTCTCGAGCCCCTTGGCCATGATGTCGAACATGTCGTCGACTTGGGCTTCCGTGATCACCAGAGGTGGCGAGAAAACCGCCATGTTGCCGAATGGTCGAAGCAACAGGCCCAACGCCTCGCAGGCGTCATCCAGTTTTGCGCCGAACTGCAAATGCTTTTCGTAATCGTCATGGCTCAGGTCGGGATGGCATTCAAGGCACCCAAGCAACCCCATGCCCCGGGCGTCACCCACGATGTCAAATCGCGACTTCAACTCTGCCATCCGGGCATGGAAATGCGGCGTGATCCGCTGCACGTGACCAAGAATGTCTTCGCGTTCCATGATATCCATGCTGGTCAAAGCGGCCACACAGCTGACCGGATGCGCCGAGTATGTGTATCCGTTGTAAAAAACTTCGTCTGCGCCAGCCGCAACCATCCGGTCCATCAACGCGTCCGACAAGATACAGGCCCCGAGCGGCAGGTATCCGGATGTCAGACCCTTGGCGCATGTGATCATGTCGGGGACGACACCGAACACGTCTTCCGAGGCGAACCAATGCCCCAGCCGGCCAAACGCCGTCACCACTTCGTCAGATATGTACAGTATGTCGTGCGCGCGGCACAGTTCGGCGGTGCGTCTATGGTACCCCGGCGGCGGCACAACCACCCCGCCCGAGCACAGGATAGGCTCCGCGATGAAGGCAGCGATGTGGTCCGGTCCTTCGGTGGCGATCAGTGCTTCAAGGTCTCCCACCTTGGCCTCGCACCAGTCGTCCACGCTCATGCCTTCGGGACGTCTGTACGGGTTAACATCGGGCAGAAAACGCACAAGGTCGCTGGCTTTGTCGAACCGTGTCTTGAACCTTTCTTTGCCTGTGACGCTGGCCGCCAAAAAG
>CAWUIW010000126.1:0-9508 GCA_963922515.1 uncultured Rhodobacterales bacterium
GACGTCCAACTGCGCTTCGATCACCGCACCCTGGGCCGACCGGTCCGGATTGGCTTTCAGTTCCAAGATTTCCGCTTGCAGAGAAATCGCTTCCAGAAGGTTATCAAGGCCCTGCCCGGAAATGGCCGAAACTTCGACATCCTGAACGTCACCTGACAAATCCTCGACAATCACCTCGTGTTGAAGCAAGTCAGTGCGCACTTTTTGCGGGTTGGCTTCGGGTTTATCGACCTTGTTGATTGCGACAATCATAGGCACTTCCGCGGCCTTGGCATGATTGATTGCTTCGATTGTCTGGGGCATGACCGCGTCATCGGCGGCCACAACCAAAACCACGATATCTGTCACTTGTGCGCCACGCGAGCGCATCGAAGTGAAGGCCGCGTGACCCGGTGTATCAAGGAAGGTCAAGGCAGCGCCATCTTCCGACTTAACCTGGTACGCACCGATATGCTGCGTGATCCCACCGGCTTCGCCGGACACAACCTTGGCGTTTCGGATGGCATCCAACAGCGAGGTTTTGCCGTGGTCAACGTGGCCCATGACGGTAATGACAGGGGGCCTTGGCTTCAGGTCGCCGTCATCGTCTTCCACTGTTTGGATGACATCTTCGACGTCAGAGTCTGAAACACGCACGACTTTGTGGCCAAACTCTTCGATGATCAACTCGGCCGTGTCCGCGTCGATCGTTTGGTTCTGGGTGACCATCATGCCCATTTGCATGAGCGATTTCACCACTTCGCCAACACGTTCGGCCATGCGGTTGGCCAGTTCCGATACGACAATCGCCTCGGGCAATTGCACTTCGCGCACAACCTTTTCGCGCTCTTGGGCGCCACCCATGGCTTTCTGGCGGGCACGCTCCTGCTTCCGCTTCATCGATGCCATGGACCGTTGGCGGCCGCCTTCACCACCTGCCAAAGCCTGGTTCAGTGTGAGCTTACCAGAACGCCGATTATCATCCCGGCCGCGCCCGCTGCGCGTCGACCGCTCTTCGCGTTCGCGCTCTGTCTTGCGCGGTGTAGCCTCTGAAGTTTTGCTGGGTGAAGACCGGGCCTGTTCTTTGGCCGGTTCTGGCGTGGCTGAAGCGGCTCGTTTGGCGGCCTCTTCGGCCTCCTTGCGCTTGCGCTCTTCTTCCTCGGCCTTTTTGCGAGCTTTTTCTTCGGCTTCGCGCTGCTCGCGCTCTTTGGCTTCGGCTTCGGCGCGGCGGCGTTCACGCTCTTCTGCGCGCGCCTTTTCTTCGGCTGCCCGCTTGGCTGATTCTTCGGCCTCGCGTGCTTTGGCCGCCTGAACCGCTTTCAGACGTCGCTCCATTTCCGCATCGCTGATACCTGCCGGACGGCGACTGGGGTCGCCGGACGCTCCGCCCGTACCTGCCTTACCCGCGCCGGGTTTGGGCACGACAACGCGCTTGCGCTTTGTTTCGACCACGACATTCTTGGTGCGTCCGTGGCTGAAGCTTTGCTTCACGTTCCCTGGGCGGGACCCACTGCGCAGACCAAGTGTCTTTTTGCCGTCATTGTCGCTCATTCAGTCCAATTTCCTTCCCGGTGGCCCCTGCCACCGTTGATTTCGCGCACGCCCTTCAATCGGTGCGCCTCCTCTACAACACGTTTTGCGAGTCCACCAGAGGCGAGCGCCGCGTGTATCACAGTTTGCCGACCAAAAGCCATTCCCAGCTCGTCTGCAGTGAGCCAGCCAATGTACCGACCAAAGTGCGGCGTGCTCAATTTGGACTTCCCGCGGCCGGATCCATCTTGAGCCTGGATCAACACCTGTGCCTGCTCCTTGTCCAGCCAGGTTTTAACCTTTTCATAGCCTGCAACAGCCACACCGGATTTGCGCGCCAAGCTCACGAGTTCGACCACACGCCGCAGCAAGCCTTGTTCGACATCGGTTACCAGCGTCTCAGACACAACCACTGGCTGTTTGAAACCGCGCGAAAAGAGTTTTTTCGACACGGCTTTGTTTAAAGCATCCCGGTCAGCCGAAACATACACACCGCGGCCAGGCAGCTTGCCAAGTACATCGGGCACAACCTGCCCATCAGGGCCAAGAACAAATCGAACCAGCTCACGCTTTGGTGCCGCTTCGCCTGTCGCCAGACAGGTGCGCTCGGTTCCAGTTGACCGGTCTTTGTCACCACCACCGCGGGTCATTCAGGTCTCCACGAGACCTGAAATCAGGCCTCGTCCTCCTGTTCGGCATCAACATCATCGACGTCGTCTTGGACCAGATCATCCGGGTCCACCCAGCCAAGCTGAATTCGCGCTGTCATAACCAAGTGTTGTGCTTCTTCCAAAGAGACATCGAAGGGTTCCAGAACCCCATCATCCTTTACGCGTTCCCCATCAACGGTGGTCCATCCACCGGCCAATTCCCAATCTGCACATGTTGCAAAGTCTTCGAGAGTTTTGACGCCATCTTTGGCCAACGCCTCGATCATTTGGGGTGTCAGGCCTTCGAATTCAATGAGGCTGTCTTCGACACCAAGTGCCCGCGCGTTTTCAAGCGCTTGGCGGGCTTGCGCATCCAGGTAGTCGCGCGCCCGGGCCTGTAGCTCTTCTGCGGTGCCTTCGTCGACACCGTCGATCACCAACAGCTCGTCCAGTTCGACGTAAGCGACCTCTTCGAGATTGGTGAACCCTTCGGACACAAGCAGCTGTGCAAAGAACTCGTCAAGATCCAGCGTTTCCATGAAGAGTTGCGTGCGCGCCTCGAACTCTTTTTGGCGGCGTGCTGATTCTTCGGCCTCGGTCATGATATCGATATCGAGGTTCGTCAGCTGCGAAGCCAGTCTGACGTTCTGACCGCGACGACCGATAGCCAGCGACAGCTGATCTTCGGGCACAACCACTTCGATCCGCTCCGCTTCCTCGTCCAACACCACCTTGGAAACCTCGGCAGGCTGAAGCGCATTCACAAGGAAGGTCGGCTGATCTTCGTTCCACGGGATAATGTCAATCTTTTCGCCTTGCAGCTCGTTGACAACAGCCTGCACCCGGCTGCCGCGCATACCGACACAGGCGCCAACCGGATCGATCGAGTTGTCATATGAAATCACGGCAATCTTTGCCCGGGATCCCGGGTCGCGGGCCACGGCCTTGATCTCGATGATGCCATCGTAGATTTCCGGAACTTCCATTTTGAACAGCTCTGCCATGAATTCGGGCGCTGTTCGGGACAGAAAAATCTGCGGGCCGCGCGGTTCGCGGCGCACTTCTTTGATATAGACTCGAATGCGATCATTTGGGCGGTACGATTCGCGGCCAATCTTTTCGTTGCGGCGCAAGATCGCTTCTCCGGTGCCGACATCAACGATGACGTTGCCATATTCTTCACGCTTGACCAGTCCGTTGATGATAGTTCCGGCACGATCCTTGAACTCTTCGTACTGCCGGTCGCGTTCAGCTTCGCGCACTTTCTGCAGAATCACCTGCTTGGCAGATTGGGCCGCGATGCGGCCCATTTCGACCGGCGGCACTTCTTCGATGAACTGGTCGCCAACTTGCGGATCTTCCAAGTACTGCTTGGCTTGTTCGACGGTGAATTCGGCTTGGTAGTTTTCCAGAAGTTCATTTTCGACAACCGTGCGAACACGGGTGAATGTGGCTTTCCCGGTCTTGCGGTCGATCGACACGCGAATGTCCATTTCGCTGCCGTACCGGCTTTTGGCCGCACGGGCGAGCGACTCTTCCATGGCTTCAACCACCAGCGCGGGGTCGATCATTTTTTCGCGTGCAACGGCTTCCGCGGTTTGCAGCAACTCCAGCTGGTTTGCAGAGGTGATGGCCATCAGTTTGTCTCCTCTCCGGACTGTTCCGTCTCTATCTCGTCAAAATCGTCTTCATTCAGCCCGCCTGCAGCCTTTCGCTGCCGCAGCATGGCTTTGATCAGGTCATCGGTCAGAACCAATTTGGCATCGCTCAGCCAATCGAACTTCAAGCCGATCGTGACCAACTCACCTTCGGCTTCGATGTTGATCAGAACCTCATCGTCCTCAACGCCTGCCAATTCGCCCTTAAAGCGGCGACGGCCGTCGATAAGTTCAGCTGTCTCCAGCTTGGCTTCGTACCCTTCGAACATTTCAAAATCCTTCAGGCGCGTCAGCGGGCGATCGATTCCTGGGCTCGAAACCTCGAGTGTATACGCGTCAAGGATCGGGTCCTCGACATCCAGAACTGCGCTTACGGCGTTGGATATGGCCGCGCAATCGTCCACTTCGATTCCGCCGTCTGGTTTATCTGCCATGATTTGCAGGGTGGTCTGCTTGCCAGACATCAAACGCACGCGCACCAATTCAAATCCCATGTCCTCGATCACAGGCGTGATGATCTCGGCCATGCGGCGGTCGATTGCAGCCTTTGCTATCAGATCGTTGTACATCTGGTCCAAACACAAAAAAACGGGCGCGCGGCCCGTCATCGTTTTCGGTGGAACCGCAGGAGACCCGACGGAACCGCTGTTGAAAAGGCATATACGCCCGCTTTGAAGGAACTGCAAGCCCTTGGACTTACGCGGCCTGAATCCACCAGCGTTGCGCCAAACGGCCATCATCTAACGCGGCACGGACGCCCAGCTTGGAAGGAATGCCTACACCCAGACGCGCCGCCAGATTGGCCTCTTGTCCCTTGGGCAACAAGGTCAGACCCGCAGTATCATCAAGACCGTCCAACAACGGCAAAGCGGCGATATCGACATGTCCATCGCGCAAGGCTTCGGACCTTACAGCAGCATCTGGAATGGCTATGACTTCGAACCGTACGACCCATCCCGCCCGGTCCTGCTTGTGGTGCGGGCCGCCTCGGGCACTGACCAAGTGGCGCCCGGCCCTATAGTCGAGAGCGTGGTACAAACCCGTGCCAACCGCTTCGATCCCGCTGGCTGGCCGAATGACGTGCAGCGGATCGGCCAGCACAATTGGCAGGTTCCGATTGGGTTCGTGGAACCGGAAAACAACAAGGTCGTCGGTGTCGGCCGCCACGGTCCACCTGTCGTGCGGACCCAAAACAATCCCATCGCGCACCGAAGCGACAACATCCGAAGCGGCCAGCGCTTCGCCAGAATGAAAGCGGACGTCCGGGCGCAGCTTGAACCGCCACTCTCGCCCGTCATCCCGCGCATCCCACGATACAGCAAGGTCCGGCACCAAAGCCCCAGATGCGTCGATTTCGGTCAGGGTATCAAAAAGGGCGCCATTCACGGCCAAATCAAAATGATCGTCGCGCGGTACGGCAAGCCGAAGCACACCGCCCTTTTCAGGCGCGGCTGACAAGGAAACACCTGTCGCCGCCAGCAATGCGGCGGCGGCACCAGATGTAAACAATGCACGGCGGTCGACCCGTCCCATCACGCCAATTCCTCGGCAATCTGGTCCATTGCGCGGACCAATTCCGCGCTTATGCCGGGTTCAGACAGGGCATGTCCAGCGTTACGCACCATTTTCAATTCCGCCGCAGGCCAGCGCGAGGCAAGCTCATAGGCCGCGTTCGGGGGGCAGATCATATCGTATCGACCTTGGACAATCACGCCGGGAACGTGCTTGATCCGACCCATGTGGGACAGGATCTGACCGTCGAATTCCAGAAATCCCTTGTTGATGAAGTAGTGATTTTCCAACCGCGCAAAAGCCCGCGCATAATCGCCCGGGCTTTCGCCTGAGGAACCGTTGGAATGAATCGAGGCCAAAGCGTTTTCCCACGAAGACCACGCTCGTGCGTAGCGCGTCTGTGCAGATAGATCCCCACCAAAAAGCCGCTTGTGGTAAGCCGCGATCATGTCGCCGCGTTCATCCTCTGGGATAAGCGAACAAAACCGCGCCCAAGGCTCCGGCCAAAACCGCCCAGCGCCACCGCCATAGAACCAATCAAGTTCGGCCTGTGTGGACAAGAATATGCCTCTCAGAACCAAGTATCGTACGCGATCAGGATGTTCCTGCGCGTAAACCAGCGCCAGCGTAGCCCCCCAACTGCCGCCAAAGACGATCCACGCATCGATCCCAAGGGTCTTGCGGATCATCTCGATGTCATCCACGAGATGCCAGGTCGTGTTGTGAGCAACCGCTGCGTGCGGACGCGACCGCCCACATCCACGCTGATCAAAGAGCACAACGCGATACACACTTGGGTCAAAATACCGTCGCATGGCCGGGCTGCAGCCCCCACCGGGTCCACCATGCAAAACAACAACGGGTATGCCGTCTGGATTGCCGCATTGCTCAACGTAAATCTGGTGCCCGTTCCCAACATCCAAAACACGCTGATCGAAGGGGTCGATCGGCGAATACAGGTATTGTACCGCGCGCTTTTGATCCAAGAACTTGTCCATGCCGAACCTATATAGGACGTCAGGGCCCAAAAGAGCATACGGAGACAGGAATGCAAGCGCATCAATCCACCATTGATCCCGCCGAAGTGGCGAAATTCGAGGCAATGGCAGCCGAATGGTGGGATCCGAACGGCAAATTCAAGCCGCTGCACATGCTAAATCCGTGCCGGCTGGATTACATCACGCAGCAGATTGCTGCCGAGTATGACCGCAATTTGACTGAGTCCAATGCATTTGACGGCCTTCGGATACTGGACATCGGGTGTGGTGGCGGCCTGCTCGCCGAACCGATGGCGCGGCTCGGTGCGACAGTGATCGGCGCAGATGCGGCAGAACGAAACATCCCCGTGGCGCAGGTCCATGCAGCGCAATCGGGCCTGTTGATTGATTACCGACACACCACAGCCGAGGCTATGGCAGAAGCTGGAGAGCAGTTTGACGTGGTGTTGAACATGGAAGTCGTCGAGCATGTCGCCGATCCGCTGATGTACCTGACCGCATGCCAGCAACTGCTCAAACCCGGTGGGCTGCATATTTGCTCGACGATCAATCGAAATCCAAAGTCCTATGTATTCGCAATTTTCGGGGCCGAGGTTGTCATGAGGTGGTTGCCCAAAGGCACCCATGAATGGAACAAGTTCATCACGCCTGATGAACTGTTCGCACTCATGACCCAAGCCGGTTTGGACCCTGTCGATCGTACCGGTTTCGTGTTCAATCCCGTGTCCTGGAGCTGGTCCCTGTCGGACCGCGACCTGAGCGTCAACTACGTCACAGCCGCCATTAAACGCTAATCCAGATCAAGCTGTTGCCTCAGCTGTCGCAAAAGCGGCAGCACCGATTTCACCCTGTCGGTACCTAATTCGCCGACAACATCGCTGATCAGCGGTGTGATCGAAGCAATAGCGGCCTCTCGCGCCCGCTGCCCCGCCGGGCTGATGGCCACCATCTTGCGGCGCGCGTCCTCCCAATCTGGTCGAATATGGACGTAACCTGCCCATTCCAACTTGGCGAGTGTGTTGGTCATCGCCCCGCGGGTCACGTGAAAGGTATCGGCTAGCTGCGCAGGCGATCTTTCTCCGCCCACGTAGGCCAAATGGTTCAGCACGGAAAAATGCGAAATCTCCATGCCCTTAGGCAGTACTTTGCTCAGACGGTTCCTCAACAACTGCTCTGCAGTCAGGATCTCGCTGAACAGCGCAACAGCAATAGAATTGTCTTCATCCGGCATACGGGTCGCTTTAATCTGGGTTTTCGAACGGACGACGGTTGACCAAGGCAGGTATTTTCGCCCGCGCCTCTGCGACTGATTTAGCGGATATGTCAAAAATGTGAACGCCTGGCTGCGTGCCTGCGTCAACAATAATGTCGCCCCAGGGCGATACGACCATGCTGTGGCCATGTGTTTGACGCATCTTTCCACGGGTGGCGGCGTGCGTACCGCACTGCGCCGGCGCCACAACGTAGCAGCCCGTTTCGATTGCCCGGGCGCGCAACAAAGCCTCCCAATGTGCGGCACCAGTCACAGGCGAAAACGCCGACGGGATCGAAAGCACCTCGGCACCTGCCAAGGCCAGCGATTGATAGAGGGCCGGGAACCGCACATCGTAACAAACAGTCATGCCAAGTCGGCCGAAAGGGGTCGCGGCCACCACTGCACGCGTGCCGGGCCGGTACCCAGCTGATTCGCGATATGTTTCGGCCTCCGTCACTTGCACGTCGAACATGTGGATCTTGTCGTAGCGCGCGACGATGTCACCTTGCGGCGAAATCAGGAAAGATCGGTTGGCGAATCGCCCATCGGCATCCGTGGTCTTCAAGGCCAAGGACCCAAGCAGCAGCCATATCTTGGACATTGCCGCCGTTTTTCGCAGGCTTGCCAACGACAAATCCGCGTCTTCAAGTTGCAGAACGATGCGCTGATGCGTGCGGCTGGTCGACACACAGTTCGTGACTTCGGGGGTGAACACGACCGACGCGCCGCAATCCACGGCTTCAGCAATCATGCCTTGCACCGTGGTCAGATTTTCGACCGGGTCATCGCTGGATGTCAGCTGGAGCAGCGCAGCGCGAACGGTCACGTCAGCAGGGCATCCAGTTTGCCGGCCCGCTCAAGCGCATAAAGATCATCGCATCCGCCGACGTGCACATTGTTCACAAATATCTGCGGCACGGTACGCCCGCCATGAGCGCGCTGGATCATTTCGGCCTTCTTTGACGGTTCGCTCCACACGTCAATTTCTTCAAATGCCACGCCCTTCTGCGTCAAAAGCCGCTTGGCTGCGTGGCAGAACCCGCACATGGGCGAGGTGTAAATTTCGACAGAGGCCATTCGACCGATCCTTTACCGTTTCTTTCCCAACGGATTTAGGCGTCTTTGGTCGCCCGTGCCAGTGTGAGCACACAAACGTCAGACGCGCCCTGATCATAGCAAGCCTTGGCCGCCGCCGCCAATGTGGCACCGCTTGTCATGACGTCATCTATCAAAAGGATTTTTGCGCCTTGATTATTCAAACGGCGCTTGGGGTTCACCCGGATCGTACCGCGCAGAATGGCTTGGCGTGCATCAGGTGACAAATTGCCAAGACTGGGTGTGCGCCGTGTCCGCTGCAACATGTCAACACATACCGATAGACGCGCGTGTCGCGCCAAGGCCAACGCCAAAACGGCAGACTGGTTGTACTTCCGGCGAAGCAATCGCGTCCAATGCAGCGGTACAGGCACCAACAGTGTGTCGGGCGAGATCATGGGGCGCCCAACAGATGCCAGCCAGCGAGCCGCAGGCACAGCGATATCAACACGATCTCGATGCTTGAGTCCCAAAACAAGCTTTCGCGCGAGGCCATCGTATTTCAGCGCGGCCCGACCCATCCGCCATGGTCGAGGTGTCTGCATGCAATCATCGCATTCCAGCTTGTGCTCATCTTCTGGTCCAAGAAGCGGCACCCCACATGTGTCGCAAACAGCCCCACCGATAAAGGGCGTGTCACGCCAGCAGTGCCCGCACAATCCGGTCTCAGCATCAACGATGTCGCCACACCCCAGGCACCGAGCCGGATACAACAGCGCCAGTGTGGATTGAATTCCTGACGACATCCTATATTCCAGCGCCATGTCAGCACCCCCGAACCTTTTCGACCGAACAACCTTGGTCGCGCACCGGTCCCGCGCGCAGGCGCCA